>CAYJFN010000054.1:1866-9279 GCA_964369325.1 uncultured Arcobacteraceae bacterium | reverse complement strand
CTAAGCCTTTTACATCTTTTATTAATAAAACTTTCATAATATCTCCATTATTTTTATAGGTTTGTATTCTACAATATTAGAATAAAAAATAAATTTAAAGTCACAAATAGACTTTATAAAAGTGTTTGTTGTTGGTTTAATCTTATATTTCTTTTTTTTACGTAGTTATTTAGTCCTATATGATTGTTATAGCCTAATAATTTTGCAATTTTTCGTACAGACAATCCAACACTTAGAAGTTCTTCTATTTTGTCTCTTTGTTGATCAAATTTTGATTTTTGAATTGTTCCTTTTGGTTTTCCTAAGTTTACACCTTCAGCTTTTTTAGCATTTAGTGCTTCTTTTGTTCGCAAACTCATAAGCTCTTTTTCTAAGTTTATAGTTATATTTATAACCCCTAAAACCATTTGAGTAAGCATATCTTCATCATCTATTAAATCGATATTTTGGTTTATGGAGATAACTCTAATTTTTTTCTTAACAAGTAATCTTATTACTTCTAAAATTGATTCAGTTGTTCTTCCAAAAACATTTAAATCTGAGACTATTATATTAAATGGTTGAGTACAGCTTTTAAACAAGTTTATAATATTTTGTTCTTCTTTTGCTAAGTTTATCTCTATTTCTATCTCTTCATCTATTTGAACATCGTTATTAGCAACATACTCTTTTATAACTCTTTTTTGTGTTTCTACATATTTTGGATTATATTTATTTATCCTCACAAAGCTTATGGTTTTTTTCATATAAGCTCTCCTTTTTTAGTAAATTTAATTTTTTATTTGCTACAATTTGTTATACAAAATGTTAGCATACTTTTAATTTAACTAACCTTTAGAAATGTACAATATTTCATTTTTCCTTCTTGTTTTCCTTTTACAATTATCTATTTGAAATAAAAGTAATTTTTAGATAAAATCACGACTATTTTAGAAACATAAAGGTTGCTATTTGAAACTTATTGTTGCAATAACAGGTGCAAGTGGAGTAAATTTAGGAATAAAATTTTTAAATATGCTTCCTAAAGAGATTGAAGTTCATGCAATCTTCTCAAAAAGCGCAAAAAAAGCATTAAAACTTGAAAACAA
Organism: uncultured Arcobacteraceae bacterium; assembly: GCA_964369325.1. GTDB lineage: Bacteria > Campylobacterota > Campylobacteria > Campylobacterales > Arcobacteraceae > Marinarcus. The sequence continues at coordinate 8,191 of CAYJFN010000054.1, read as the reverse complement.
TTTAAACACTAAATCTATTGAAAATGAAAATATACATATCTACAAAGAGTCTAAAATTGAAGCTTGTATTGCTTCTGGTTCATTTGGAGCTGATGCTATGATTATTGTACCTTGTTCTATGAATACGCTTGCAAAATGCTCAATTGGAATGGCTGATAATTTAATAACAAGAGCATTTGCTGTTATGCAAAAAGAGAGAAAACAAACGGTAATTTGTCCAAGAGAACTTCCATTTAGTACAATTTCGCTTGAACATATGCACAAACTTTCATTGCATAATACCATTGTAGCTTCCCCTATTTTAGGTTACTATTCAAAACAACAAAGCTTAGAAGATATGGAAAATTTTATTATTGGTAAACTATATGATTTACTTAAAATTGAAAATAATTTATACAAAAGATGGAAATAATAATGCAAGAAAAACTTACAGGAAACTATAAAAAAGCAATATATAGTGGTACTTTTGACCCTATTACAATAGGTCATATGGATATTATTATAAAAGCATCTAAAATTTTTGATGAAGTAATAGTTGCTGTTGCTAAGAGTCAAAAAAAATCACCTATGTTTCCACATGAAAAAAGAATAGAATTTGCCAAAATGGCAATAAAAAACATACCAAATGTAAATGTAGTTGGCTTTGATACATTATTAGTTGATTTAGCAACCAAACTTGACGTAACAGCAATTATTAGAGGACTTAGAGCGGTATCAGATTTTGAATATGAGTTTCAAATGGGGTATGCAAACTCATCAATAAATAAAAATATAGAAACACTATATTTAATGCCAACCTTAGAAAATGCATTTGTGTCTTCTTCGATTGTAAGAGAAATAATCTCATTTAATGGTAAATACGAACATTTAATCCCAAAGGAAATTTTAAAATGTATATAGTAATAGAAGGTATTGACACTGCTGGTAAATCAACACAGCTTGATATATTAAAAAACAAATATCCAAATGCAATTTTTACAAAAGAACCAGGTGGAACAAAACTTGGTATAAAACTAAGAAATATGGCTTTAAGTGGTGAAGCAAAATCAAATTTAGCTGAGACATTTTTGTTTTTAGCAGATAGAGCTGAACATATACACGAAGTAATTAGCCCAAATTTAGACAAAATGGTTATTAGCGATAGAAGTATAATTAGTGGTATTTCATATGCAACAAATATTCCACACACAATAATTACAACATTTAATGTAGTTGCGACTACAAATATTTTACCAACACATGCAATAATTTTAGAACTATCAAAAGAAGAGTTAGTTAATAGATTATCAAAAAAACAAAATGATGCAATAGAGTCAAGAGGAGTTGAATATTTGCTTGATATTCAAAGCAGAATGAAACAAACTGTACAAACGCTAAATATAAACAATATTTGTATCGATGCTTCTTTAAGCATAGATGAAATTTCAAAAAAAATAGAGGAATTTATAAATGAATAACATTCAAAGCCTAAGAGGAATGAAAGATATTTTACATGAGGAAAGTAAACTATTTACATATTTTGTAGATAATGCTTCAAAAATAGCACAAAACTATGGATACACTTATATAGAAACTCCTATTTTGGAAGAGACTGCACTATTTAAAAGAAGTGTTGGAGAAAGTAGCGATATTGTAAATAAAGAGATGTATCAATTTATTGATAAAGGTGAAAATGATGTTTGCCTAAGACCTGAAGGAACTGCTGGGGTTGTAAGAAGTTTTGTACAAAACAAGTTTGACAGAGCTGGTGGAAGCTACAAGTTTTACTACTATGGACCTATGTTTAGATATGAAAGACCACAAAAAGGAAGATTAAGAGAGTTTCACCAATTTGGTTGTGAGTCTTTCGGAGAGACAAGTATTTTTGAAGATGCAAAAATTATTTGTATGCTAAAAGATATTTTTGATTTTTTTGGGATTAAATTTAAACTTCTTATCAACTCACTTGGGTGTGATTCTTGTATGCCAAAATATAAAGAAAATCTAGTTTCATTTTTAACAAACATCCAAGACGAACTTTGTGAAGATTGTAATAAAAGAATTAAAACAAATCCAATTAGAGTGCTTGATTGTAAAAATGAAAAATGTAAGTCGTTGCTTGTAAATGCTCCAAAAATTACAGATAATTTATGTCCAAAATGCAACAACGATTTTGAACAATTAAAAACAATTTTAACCAAAAACAATATTGCATATGAAGTTGATTCAAACTTAGTGAGAGGGTTAGATTACTATACACAAACTGCATTTGAATTTGTAAGCGATGAAATTGGGGCTCAAAGCGCAATTGCAGGTGGTGGAAGATATGATAAACTAGTAGAATTTTTAGGTGGCAGAACTACACCTGCAATTGGTTTTGCAATAGGAATTGAAAGGTTGCTAGAACTAATTAAAATGAAAGAGTCTCAAGAAAATTACTACTACTTTGGAGCTTTAGATGAAGAGTCTTTAAATGCAATATTTTCACTAAGTCTCAAAAAAGTAAAAAATGAAAAATGCTATGTAGAATATGATGTAAGAAGTTTTAATAAGCATTTTAAAATAGCTCAAAAACTAGAAGCTACTCATATGGTAATTTTAGGTGAAAATGAGTTAAAGAGTCAAACAGTAATAATTAAAAATCTTGAAACAAAAGAAGAAGAAAAGATTTCATTGGAGGAATTTTAAGTGGAAAACTATGGAATAGATATTTGGGGAGAAGGTAATTTTATTGTAGAAAATGGTTTAGTAAAAGTAAATCATGCATCAAAGCCATCATTAATTAATTTAGTGAAAGAAATTAGAGAACAAGACTATAAAGGTCCTTTACTTCTTAGATTTCCTCATTTAACACAACTTCAAATAACAAAACTATTTGATTTATATAAAAATGCAATTGATGAACACGATTACAAAGGAAAATTTAATGCAGTTTTCCCTTTAAAAGTAAATCAACTTCCAAATTTCTTACAACCATTAATAGAGTATGGCAAAAAGTACAACTATGGTTTAGAAGCAGGAAGTAAAGCAGAACTTTTTATTGCTATGACTTACAATAAAAAAGCTCCTATTACAGTAAATGGTTTTAAAGACAAAGAGATGATTCATTTAGGTTTTATTGCTAAAAAAATGGGCCATGATATTACTTTAATAATTGAAGGATTAAATGAATTAGAAATTATTTTAGAAGTAGCTCAAGAAACAAACTTAACTTGTCCAAATATTGGATTAAGAGTAAGATTGTTTAATCAAGGTGGTGGTGCTTGGGCAAAAAGTGGAGGAATTGATTCTAAATTTGGACTAAGCTCTACAGAAATTTTAGAAGCATATGAAATGTTAAAAAAGAACAATTTAAAAGAATATCTTACAATGATTCACTTTCATATTGGTTCATCTATGACAAATATTAAACCTCTTAAAAAAGCTCTAAAAGAATCAGGTCATATTTATGCTGAGCTTAAAAATCTTGGTGCAGAAAATTTAAAAGCTATCAATATTGGTGGTGGTTTAGCGGTTGAGTATTCTCAATTTAAAAAAAGTATTAATTACTCAATGCAAGAGTTTGCAAATGATGTTGTATTTACACTTAAAAATATTGCAAAACAAAAAAATGTTGATGAACCAGATATTTTTACTGAATCAGGTAGATTTATTGCAGCAAACTCAACAGTTTTAATCACTCCTGTACTTGAGCTTTTTTCTGCTGAATATGAAGCTAGTAACTTAAGGCTAAAAGAGATAAATCCTCCACTTATAGAAGAATTAACTTCATTATATAATGATATTTGCTCTAAAAATGCTTTAGAGTATATGCACGATTCAATTGATCATTTAGAATCTCTTTTAAAACTATTTGATTTAGGTTATATTGATTTACAAGATAGATCAAACGCAGAAATTTTAACTCATTTAATTATTAAAAGAGCTATATCGTTTTTAGAAGTTGACGATTTTGAAGAGATAAAAAGAATAGATAATAAAATTCAAGAAAAGTATCTTCTTAACTTCTCAATCTTCCAATCACTTCCTGATTTTTGGGGAATTGCTCAAGAGTTCCCAGTTATGCCTATAACTCACCTAAAAAGAAAACCAACAAGAAGTGCAAGTTTATGGGATATTACTTGTGATAGTGATGGTGAAATACCATTCAATCCTAAAAAGCCTCTATATTTACACGATGTAGACTTAGATAAAGAGGAGTATTATTTAGCATTTTTCTTAGTTGGAGCTTATCAAGATATTTTAGGTATGAAACACAACCTTTTCTCACACCCAACAGAGATTAATATTGTGTTTGAAAATGGTGAAGTAAAAATGGAAAAAATATTTGAATCTCAAAAAATTATTGATATTTTAGAAGATATTGATTATGACACAGAAGAAATAAAAAATATTTTATATTCAAACGTAGACAAAGAGACATATAAAATATTAGATAAATATTTAAATGATAACAACTATTTAAAAACAACTTGGAGTTAATATGAATCAAACACAATCAGTTGAAACTCTTAGTTTATGGGAACAAATCAAAGAAGACTTTTCTGTTCCTAAGCTAAATGACCCAGCATTAGAGTCTAAATCTGAACTATTTTTTAGTTACCCTGGTGTTTGGGCAATCATTAATTATAGAGTTGCAAACAAACTATATAACAAAGATTGGAAAAGACTAGCAAGGTTTGTAAGTGGATTAAGTCAATTTCTTACAAATATGGATATTCACCCTGCTTGTACAATTGGAAGAAGAGTATTTATAGACCATGGAATTGGCGTTGTAATTGGAGCAACTGCTATTATTGAAAATGATGTTTTAATCTACCAAGGTGTAACTTTGGGTGGAGTAAGTCTAAACAAAGGTAAACGACATCCAACTATTAAATCAAATAGCGTTATAGGAAGTGGTGCAAAAGTTTTAGGAAATATAACTATTGGAGAAAATTGCAAAATTGGAGCAAATTCAGTTGTAATTTGTGATGTTCCAGACAATTGTACTGCCGTTGGAGTACCAGCAAAAACTATAGGAAGAGAAGAGGATAAAAACTCAAAATTATCACACGATAACTTACCTGATATTACAAAAGAGATGTTTACATACCTTACTAAAAGAGTTTGCTTACTTGAACAAGCATTAAAAGAAAAAAATATAATAGATGTAAGCAATGAAGACAAAGAGCTTGAAGATGCTTATGATAAAGTTGTTCAAGCAATGAATTCTATAAAAAAATGATTTTAGAACTAGCAACTTATGGAGTTTTAACTGGATTTTTATCTGGTTTTTTTGGTATTGGCGGAGGAATGGTACTTGTTCCTTTACTCCTATATGCCTCTTTTGATATGAAACAAGCAGTTGCTATTTCTATTATGCAGATGGTTTTTAGCTCAATTTTTGGCTCATTTATAAACTTAAAAAATAAACAATTTCAAATAAGAGATGGCTTACTAGTAGGTATTGGTGGTTTCATTGGTGGATTACAAAGTAGTTTCATACTTAAAACTTTTTCAAGTTTAACTTTAAAATATATCTTTATATCTGTTCTTGTTTTTGCTATTTATAGAGTCTGGTTTACAAAAGTAAGTGATGCTCCATCACTAGAAAAAAAACACAATCCATTTATGCTCTTTATTATTGGTGCAATTATTGGAATGATAGGCATGAGCATTGGTGTTGGTGGCTCTATTATGCTAACTCCTGTTTTAGTTGGTTTTTTGTATTTTAATATAAAAGAGGCAACTTCTTTAGGATTGTTTTTTATCATTTTTAGCTCAATTGCAGGATTTTTATCATTGAGTTTAAATGGTCAAATGCTTTACTATGAAGGTGCTATTGTTGGAATTGGCTCACTTTTAGGAGTAGTTATTGGAATAAAAGTAAAAGAAATAACTGCAATAAACTCATACAAAAAATATATTTTACTTATGTATAGTTGTGTTCTTTTCTTTATGCTATACAAAACTTTTATAAATAACCAATTTTAACTTCTTTTATTCTGCTTATACCAAATTTAATATAAAAACTATAAATATCTTTTTGTATAAATTTGGTATAATTCGCGATTTTAAAAAGGACTTTAAAAATGACAAATTCTATTAAAATTTTTAATGCTAGTGAAAATAACTTAAAAAATATAAATTTAGAAATTCCAAAAAATAAATTAATAATTTTTACAGGACTTAGTGGAAGTGGTAAATCAACTTTAGCTTTTGACACGCTTTACGCAGAAGGTCAAAGAAGGTATATAGAGTCACTCTCAGCTTATGCTAGACAGTTTTTAGACAAAGTTGGAAAACCAAATGTAGAAAGAATAGAAGGTCTAACTCCTGCTATTGCAATTGATCAAAAAACAAC
>CAYJFN010000054.1:0-1766 GCA_964369325.1 uncultured Arcobacteraceae bacterium | reverse complement strand
GTAAAACCTGAAAATCATCAAAGAATTGCACAAGATGTAGAGAAAGGTTTAAAAGAGAGTTTTGGAGAGCTTGAAGTTGAAGTATTAAATCATGATGAAGTTGGACTTAAAGAAAAGCACATTCACTACAGTGAGCACATGGCTTGTTTTCACTGTAAAATCTCTTTTGAGCCACTTGAACCACTAAGTTTTTCATTTAACTCACCAAAAGGTGCTTGTCCTTCTTGCGATGGATTAGGAATAAGATTTGCACTTGATATGAAAAAAATCATCAATGAAGAATTAAGTATTGATGAGGGCGCAATAAAAATAATATATGGCTTTAATAAAGGTTACTATTTTAAAATGATGAAAGCCTTTTGTGAAGCAGCAAATATTGATACAAGTAAAAGATTTGGTGATTTAGAAGATCATGAACAAAAAGCAATTTTACATGGTGGAGTAGAAGTTGCTAGTTTTACTTGGAAAAGACACAAACTTACTAGAAAGTGGGAAGGTGTTGTAAAAATTGCTTATGATATGATAAAAGATGAAAAAGATTTAGCTGATTATATGACTGAAAAAAAATGCAGTGATTGTAATGGGAATAGACTAAGACCAGCTTCTCAAGCAGTAAAAGTTGCAGATAAAACAATTGGTGAAATTATTACAATGCCTATTGAAAATAGTCATGAATTTTTCCAAGATGAAAAAAACTTTGAATATTTAAATGAACAGTTTAAAATGATTGCAGCTCCTATTTTAAAAGAGATAAAGGAGAGAATCTATTTCTTACACGATGTTGGACTTGGTTATATTACTTTAGGAAGAGATGCAAGAACAATTAGTGGTGGAGAAGCACAAAGAATTAGAGTTGCTTCACAAATTGGTTCAGGACTTACAGGAGTTATGTATGTTTTAGATGAACCTTCTATTGGACTTCACGAAAGAGATACAAGCAAACTTATTAAAACGCTAAAAGCTTTACAAGAAAAAGGCAATACTGTAATTGTAGTTGAACACGACAAAGAAACAATAGAAGCTGCTGATTATATTGTAGATATCGGTCCACAAGCTGGAAAATTTGGTGGAGAAATTGTATTTGCAGGAACTTTACAACAAATGAAAAAAGCAAAGACATTAACTGCGCAATATGTAATGAACAAAAAACAAATTGATTACTATTATGCAAGACCACAAGAAGAGTTTATAGAAATTCAAAATGTTACACTAAATAATATTAACGATTTAAGTGTGCAAATACCTCTAAAAAATCTTTGTGTAATCACAGGAGTAAGTGGAAGTGGAAAAAGTTCACTAATACTTCAAACACTTCTACCTGTTGCAAAAGAGTTACTAAACCATGCAAGAAAAGTAAAAAAAGTTGATGGCGTAAGTATAAATGGGTTAGAAAAACTAGATAAAGTTATTTACCTTGATCAAGCTCCAATTGGAAGAACTCCTAGAAGTAACCCAGCAACTTATACAGGGCTTATGGATGAAATAAGAGTGCTTTTTTCAAAAACAAAAGAAGCACAACTAAGAGGCTACAATGTAGGAAGATTCTCTTTTAATGTAAAAGGAGGAAGATGTGAAAAGTGCCAAGGAGAGGGTGAAATTAAAATTGAGATGCACTTTTTACCAGATATTATGGTTAAATGTGATGATTGTCAAGGACAAAGATACAACCCACAAACCCTTGAAATTTTGTACAAAGGAAAAAGTATTGCAGATGTTTTAAATATGAGTGTTTCTGAAGCCTTAGAGTTTTTTGCAAAAGTTCCAAA
>CAYJFN010000053.1:0-9434 GCA_964369325.1 uncultured Arcobacteraceae bacterium | reverse complement strand
TTGAGTTAATACTTTTCCTGCGTTATCTGCTGTACTTCCACCTTTATCTGCACTTGCTGTATCATTTGTTAATACATTTCCACTTACTTCATTACCTTCTGTTACTGTATTTGTATCTGCTATTGCTGTTGGTGCTGAGTCTACTATTGTTACTGTTAACTTACCTGTTTGTGTATTTCCAGAATTATCGGTTGCTGTAACATCTAAATTTATATCAATACTATTAGAAGATGAATCATGATTAAAACTATCTTCTAATTTTATATTATAATCAACTCTATAGACTCCATCTTTACCTTCTGTAATTACTACATTAGTTATTGTAAATCCATCTTGAGATATTTTTCCAGAAAATGGGCTATGTATTGTTGCTTCGTTTAATGGAATTTCTATACCATTAATTGTTATTGAATTCAATCCATCAAATTCTGTAATAGTAAAGTATTTATCATAAGATTCACCAGATTCTTGTAATAAATTATTTTCATATAATATAACTGATGAATCTTCTATCATAGGAGCAGTTGTATCTAAAAATTTTTCTATATTAGAATTTAACTCTTCTTCGGTAAGTGTATCTAACTCTTCTTCTATTTGTGGCTCTTGACTAACAAAGCTTTTTTCTCTTAAATCTGATTTTATATCAGTGATACCACCATCTCTTGAGGAAAAAGAGAATACACCATTATCATCTGATTCATTTTCTTCATTTGTTTCAAGTGAATCTTCTTCACTCTCTTGCGCATCTGTTGCAGCATCTAATCTGCTATACAAACCTGATTCACCATCTACGGATTCTCCTGCTCTAGACATAAAGTCTTCAATTGAATCATTAGATATGTTTGTTGTTTCTATTGAGTTTGTAACAGTTCCTGTTCCATTCCATACATCATTTGTTTCTTGTGTTCCAAATGTTTTTGTATCTAGAATTAAACTATCATTACCATTTAAGTTAATAATGCCAGATTCATTAGAATCAAGAGACAAAAGGCCTTTGTTTCCATTTCTTTCATCACCAAATACTTTTTCACCTTGATGCACTTCATCACCAATTTTCAATTCTCTTATTGTTCCATTTGCATCTTGGGCATAATAAATCCCATCTAGTGTTTGTACTGTTCCAATCATGTTTGCCATAAAAACCACTCCCCATCAAACATTATTTTTCGTAAATTTTATCTAAATATTAATAGTGTGTCAATCACCCACAGGGGTGAGATAATATACTTATAGAAATTATTTTTTAGAAATATGCAAAGTAATTAAAGGATAATTGATGATTTACACACTTTGTTTTACAGGCGGCTCAGCCTATGAAGTAAAAATTTGTCAGATAGTTACTTGCTTTTCTTTTGGTATCCATTTTTTTAAAATTATATTAAGCTTTTTTACTTCAATAGGTTTTGATAAAATATCATCCATTCCCTCTTTTATAAAAAATTCTTTTGCACCAACTAGAGCATTTGCAGAAAAAGCTATTATGGGTAGTTTTTTATAATAATCATCTTCTATTTTTCTTATGACAGCAGTTGCCTCAATACCATCCATTTCAGGCATCATATGATCCATAAACACCAAATCATATTTATTATTTTTAATCATTTCAACTGCAATTGCACCATCTTCTGCTGTTTCTAAAATTATATTATATGGTTTCATTAAACCTTCTGCTACTAATAAATTGATTCTATTATCATCTACAACAAGTACTTTTGCAGTAGGTGCTATAAAGCTATATGTTTCTTCTTTTTTTTGTACATTTGTATTTGTATTTCCAAATATTTTTGCTATTTGTATGCAATTAATTGGCAAACTAACAACCGTTTCATCAGAATAAACTGTTAAATCATTAGGTTCGACCATAAATATAATGTTTGTGACTATATTCATTTTAGAGCATAAATTTTTTATTTTTTCTCTATGAATAATTGGAGCAAATAAATAATCAAATGATTGCTTTGAAAGGTATTGTGTAAGTTCAGATTCATTTGTACAAACAGTGCAACTTGCATTTAAGTCATCCATTACTCGTTTGAAAGAATTTATACACACTTCACGATTTTCGAAAACAAGTATTTTTGCATTTTTTGCCTTATTTACGATCGGTTCAAGTTGTTTATATTTTTGAGGAATTCTTACTTTAAAAGTGGAACCTACATTTTGCTTACTTTCTACAGATATAGTTCCATGCATAAGTTCGCACAATTGTTTAGTTATAGCAAGTCCTAATCCTGTTCCTTCTATATTTCTATTTTTTTTCGTATCAACACGCTCAAATTGTATAAAAAGGCGCTGTATATCTTCTTCACTTATACCTATACCTGTATCTGAAACCGTAAACACAAGTTCTAATGTATCATCATTTTGTTCTACACATTCAACAGCTAAATTTATATTACCCATTTTTGTAAATTTAATAGCATTGCTTATTAGATTTATAAGTATTTGTTTAATTCTAATCTCGTCACCATATAAGATATTTGGAAGATCAGATTGTATAAATGTTGTCAATAAAATAGGCTTATCTTCAAGTCGAATTTTTAATAAACTTATTATATCTTTTAGCAAAGAAGAAATACTATACTCTTCTTCAATTATTTCAAATTTTCCTGATTCAATTTTAGAAATATCAAGTATATCATTTATAATAGCTAATAAACTTTTACTTGCTTTTTTTATTTCCATTGCATAATTTCTTATGTTTCTACCTGTACTTTCTCCAATCACAATCTCAGACATTCCTAAAATTGCATTTAACGGTGTTCTAATTTCATGACTCATATTTGCCAAAAAATTACTTTTTGCTTGCGAGCTAAGTAAAGCTTCTTCATGAGCATTACGAAGTTGTTTGTCTATTTCATATTTTCTTGTTGCATTTGCAAAAAGTTTACCACTTATATCTAGCATTTTTACATGCGATTCAGAATATTGAATATTTCCGCGATTACTTCCTGTAGAAATAAATCCAATAAGATTATCGTATAAAAAAATTGGCACTGCGATACTAGTTTCTATGTTTTCTATTTGAATTTTGATATCTTTATTCCAAGTTTCGTTTAAACTAGACATAAAATGACTTATTGATTTTTCTGTTTCAAGAATTTTTCGCAATTCTTCAGGTGCTTCGTTGTAATTTATAATAATATTATCATCTTTTGTGTGTATAGAAAAAGCACCTTCTTCATCTAACAACTTAATAATATATTCTCGCATGTCTTCGACATCGAAAACTATTTTTTCATCAAATTCTTGTTTATATAGATGTGTTTGATAAAAGAATTGACCTTCTTCAAGTTTTAAACTATGCCATAAGGCAAACTCAGTGGTGTTAAATGCAAATGTAAGTTTTTTTAAACATTCAAGGAGAAGAAGGTCAAAATTATTTTCTTCATTTGATGTCAGTAAAATTTGTGACACATCATTAACTGCTACTAATAGTTTATCATGTTCAACCAAAGTTTTTGTTCTTGCTTCAATCTCTTTTTCTAAGTGAAGCTGATGGTTTTCAAGTTCATTTAAAGCTTTTTTCAATTGCAATTGTGAATTTTTTAAATTATCTATATTTAAATATCCACCAATAATACGAGATGCGATTCCATTTTTATCTTTAGAAATAATTTTCCCGACATCTTTTGTCCAAATATAATATCCGTCTTTATGGAGCATACGTGTTTCACATTCATAAGTTGCTCTTTTTCCTGATACAAACTCATCTAACATTTTTAGCACACGAATACGGTCCTGTGGGTGATTCATTTTTTCCCATTCTAGAAAAGAACCGTTCATTTCTTCTTGTGTATACCCAAGCATTTTTAGATATTCATCATTGTAAGAAATAGAATTATTTTTCACATCCCAATCCCAAGTTCCAAATTCTGCAACTTCTATAGAAAGATTCAGGACTTCTGTTTTTTCTTTTAGCAAATTTTCTGTTTGTTTTCTGCTTGTTATATCTTGCAAAACACCGCAAAGGATAAGAGGTCTTCCGTCTTCTGAGTATTTAGTTATCTTACCTTTATCATGTCCCCAAATAACCGTACCATCTTTTCTGATTATTCTAAATTCTGCTTCATATATAGGAACATCTCCCGCAAGATATTTATTAAGGCTATCTTCTGCTATTCTTAAGTCATCTAGAAAAAGCATTGATTCCCAAGTTGATACATGTGGTTCAAGTTCATCTTGTTCATATCCTACAATCTCTGCCCATTCTTTACTATAAATAACATGATTTGTCTCCAAGTTCCAAATGAAAACACCAATTTTTGTTATTGAAAGGGTTTCTATTAAATGTTCAACTGTAATCGTATTATTATCAACTGTCATAATAAGCTCCATCATCAAGATTTGTTTTATTAGTGCTCTGGTCTTAGAAATTTAAATAATAAGTCAAAATACTATCTCTACTTATCTGGATTTCTAAAATGATATGTTGATTCTAACTGAATATTAATAATAATTGTCTTTTATGAGAAAAATTTATTAAAGATGTTTTAAATTATCCTAAAATAATTTTTACAATTTTCTAAAAAATTTATTTGCATCTGCATAAGAAAGTGTACAATTTAATAGTTCATCAACATCATTATTTTTAAGAAATTTTGCAATTTCAATTGTTTTTTGAAAAGAATAACGAACTGCAGCAGAACCAATGCTTAGTCTTTTCACACCAATTTTCTCTATTTCTTTAATATCTGAAAATTTTGAATTTAAAACAATATTAATGGGTGCTTTAATATTTTGAACTAGCTTATCAACTATGTTTTTATCCATTGCTCCTGGAATAAAGACACAATCAGCTCCAGCTTCTATAAATGCATTTGAACGCATGATAGTTTCATCCATTTTTTCTTCTTCATTCCCAATATTCAGCCAATAAACGCAAGTTCTTGCATTAATTACAAAATCTATTTCTAACTCGTTTTTTAACTCTACTAATGCTTTGATTTTTAATAATTGTTCTGACAAATTTGAAAGCGAACCATCTGATTTTCCATCTTCTATATTAAATCCAACAACACCAAGTTCTATTAATTTTTTTGCATTGTTTTTTACTTCTAAATAATTTTCACTGTAGCCTCTTTCAAAATCACATGAAAGTGGTATATTAATTCGTTGTGTAATTTGTTTAATGGCAAGGCACAAATCTTCAAATAATATATCTTCTCCATCAGCATAACCTAATCCATAAGCAATTCCAGCAGAAGTTGTTGCCAATGCTTTAAATCCAGCTTTTTCAAAAACTACTGCTGAACCAGCATTCCAAACATTTGGCAAAACAAACATTTCATTGTTTTTATGCATATTCATAAAAATTCTTGCATTTTCTTTTGTTTGTTGACTAATCATTATTCTTTTTTTCCAAATCTAATAACTCTTTTTTCATATCTAAACCACCAGCATATCCTACAAGTTTTCCTGAACTTCCTATTATTCTATGGCAAGGAACAATTAATAAAATTGGATTTTTATTATTAGCTAATCCAACTGCCCTACTTGCTTTTTCATTTCCAATTTTAATAGCAATTTCTTTATAACTAGCAGTTGTTCCGTAAGGAATGCTTATTAATGCTTGCCATACTTTTTTTTGAAAATCTGTTCCTTTCATTTCTATTGGAACATCAAATGTTTTTAATTCTCCTTTGAAGTACGAATCTAGTTGATTTTTTAATTTCAAAACTACTTCACAGTCTTGGGTTTCTTCATACATAACATCAACTTTTTTTATTAGTGAAATTTTAGTGCAATCATGTTCTATTTGGAAAGTTCCAAATGGTGATTGATAATAAGCTATTTGTTTCATTTTTTTCCTTTTTTTTCTAAAATTGGATCTGAATATCCTTCTATTCCTCCATTACCTATTTGCCACAAGTATAATGATGCTACAGATGCATATGGATGATACCTTTTTTTATATTTTTCAAATAATTGTTTGGTGATTTTTTTATGTCTATAAATCATTCTTAAGCCTCTTTGTATAATTAAATCATCATATGCAATAACATCGAGTCTGTTCATTGAAAAAATCATCAACATTTGAGCAGTCCATTTTCCAATTCCTTTAAAACTTGATAATTTTTCACATATTTCATCATCACTAAGGTTGTTTAAAGAATCAATATTAAAAAGTTTTAACTCTACTTGGTTGGCTATATTTTTTATATATTCTACTTTTCTAAATGTTAAGCCACATGATTGCAACTCTTTATCATTAAGACTTAAAATAGTTTCTGGTGTTATTTCTATTAATTTTTCTTTTAATCTATCATAAATAGTAATATGAGCTTTTCTTGATATTTGTTGTCCAATAATTGAATTTATTAAAGAATCAAACAAGTCAGGTGTTATCTCCCTTTTTATAAATCCAATAGTGTCAATTGCTTTTGCAAGTTTTTTATCTTTATTTTTTAGATAATCTATATGCTCTTGTGTGTAATGAAAGTAAAAAAGAGACATGAAAATCCTTTTTTTATGATTTTTTATTATTTGTATAGTTTTAACAAAGTTTTTTTATATAGTATTTTATTTAAAATAGTATAAAATTCAGGCATTTTTAATCTATTAAATAACAAATTTGGAGAAATAATGCAAAAATGCCCCTTATGTAATAATACAAATTGCATTGAAAAAAGTAATAAATTTATGCTTTGCTTAAATTGTTATGGAATTTTTAAAAAAAATGATTTTTTATTAAACAAAACTTCTGAGAAAAATCACTATGATTTTCATGAAAATAATGCAAATGATGTAAATTATCAAAAATTTGTTTCGCCTATTACTAATTTTGTTTTAAATGATTTTACTACTATTCACAAAGGACTAGATTTTGGATGTGGACGAAGTTCTGCTATTGCAAAAGTTTTAGAAAACAATAATTACAATATAAAACAATATGACCCGTATTTTAAAGATAACAAAGCCCTACTTTTACAAAAATATGATTATATAACTTCATGTGAAGTAATAGAGCACTTTTATGAACCAAAAAAAGAGTTTGAATTGCTTAAATCTATCCTTAAAACAAATGGTATTTTATACTGCATGACTCATTTATATGATGAAAATATTGATTTTGAAAAATGGTATTATAAAAATGATCCTACTCATGTATTTATATATCAAGAAAAAACAATAGAGTTTATAGTTAAAAAGTTTGGTTTTAGTAGTTTTTGTGTAGAAAATAGATTAATAAAGCTTTTCAACTAAATTAATTGTTGTTATTTAAGTATTTAATACTATAATGTCACTATATTAATTAAAATTAAGGCTGACTTATGAAAAAAATTATTTTAAAAATATTTGTTTTGGCACTTTTGGCTTCTATATTTACTGCTTGCTCAAGCAATGGTACACAAGAAGAAAAAAAGAATAATTTAGATGTTATAAAAGTTGGGATGGATTTGAAGTTCCCTCCATTTATGTATTTAGATAGCAACAATAAGCCAGCTGGCTTTGAAGTAGATATTGCAAATGCTTTTGGAGAGTTTCTAGGACGTAAAGTGGAAATTAAAAATATAGATTTTTCACTATTAATACCAGCTGTTGACACAGGTGAAGTTGATATTTTAATTGCAGATGTTACAAAAACACAAGAGCGAATGCAAAAAGTTGATTTTTCTGACTTTTATAGATATTCATACACCCTTGCGCTTGTAAATAAAGATTTTGCACTAAAAAACAATATTACTGATAGCATGAGTGGTGAAGACTTTTTTGCTATTAAAGATGCAAAATTTGTAGGACTTTCTGGGACTTTAGGAGTAACTGTACCACAAGAATTTGGTGTAAACGTAAGTGAAGTTACCGAAATAGGAACAGGTCTTATAGAAGTTTCAAAAGGAATTGCAGATGTGCTTGTTGCATCTAATGAAGTTCATAATTTTCATGCAGCTGATAAAAATAACACTATAGTTTATAGTGGTCTAAATAGAACTCCTGGTTCTAGTTTTGTTGTAAAAAAAGGAAACACTGAACTTTTAGCAAAAGCAAATGAGTTTATAAAAACAATGTATGAAAAAGATGGTTTGTATAGTAAACTTGATGCAAAATATGACCCTATAATTGCAGAGTTTTTACTAAATGATAAATTAGGACTTGAATATATTATTTTCCCAAATAAATAAAAGATTATGCATGAATAAAAAATCTGAATTTATTCAGTTTATAATAGTTATTGTAGTATTTGCAAGTTTAATTGCATTAGCTCTTGCATTTACTACAGACAATCCTAGATATGACTTGATTTTAGAAGAAAAATCTCAACTAACAAAAGCATTTTTCAACACTCTATTTGTAAGTATTACAGCACTTATTGGAACACTTATTTTTGGTTTTATATTGTTTATGATGATGAGATCTAAAATAGTTATTTTAAGAGCTATTTCTATAGTTTTTAATGAAATTATTATGGGCACTCCACTTCTTGTGATGATTTTTATTGTAGTTTATGCTATGGGGCAAATTGTAAATATAAATGACAAACTTTTTTTAGGAATTATTGCTTTAATTTTATATAATAGTCCTTATGTGGCAAATGCTTATGAAACAACCGCTTCAGTAGTCGATGATGATCAATATGTTGTAATGGATTTATATGATTTTAAATGGTATGAAAAATATATTTATATTATTATTCCACAAATGATTAAACCTTTTATTCCATCGCTTATTAATAATCTTTCAAGTGTAATAAAAGGTTCTGCACTATTAAATATTGTTTCAATTACTGAAATAACATATATAACTACTGTTATTTCTATGAAAAACTGGGCAGTTATTGAAGGGTACTATGTTATGTGGCTTATGTATTTGATTATTACAATACCATTATCGCTACTAGCAAAATATTTAGCAAAAAGGTTGAGTAACAATAATGAATATATCAATTAAAGATTTAAGTAAAAATTATAATACAAATGAAGTTTTAAAAAATATAACACTAGACATTAAAAATATATCATCTATTGGAATTATCGGTGAATCTGGTTGCGGTAAATCAACTCTTCTTAGACAATTGTCGGGAATAGAAAATCCTAATAGTGGGACTATTTTGATAAATAAATTATCACCAATTTATCAAAAAAAAGAGTTTCAATCAAAAATAAGTTATGTTTTTCAAAAGCACAACTTATTTCCTCACTTAAGTATAGAAGAGAATATCTTTTTAATACTAAATAAAATAAGAAAAATGCAAAAAAATGAAGCTATGCAAAGAACCGATGAAGTTTTAGAGTTGCTTCATATTCAAAACGAAGCTACAAAACTACCACATCAAGTCTCAGGAGGTCAAGCACAAAGAGCTTCCATTGCAAGAGCCATAGCTACAAAACCAAACCTTATATTTTTAGATGAGCCAACTGCTGCACTTGATCCAATTCTAACAAGTGAAGTTTTAAACTCTATTAAAAAACTCAAAAACACAGGAGTTAAATTTA
>CAYJFN010000052.1:0-9513 GCA_964369325.1 uncultured Arcobacteraceae bacterium | reverse complement strand
TTTAACACACCCTCTTTTTTTACTGATTTTACCATTATTTTACTTTACAAAGTTTGATATAAGCGGGAAAGTGTAGTTTAGTGAATTAGTTTCAAGATACATATAGTTATAACACTATTAAATATATAGTGCTATAACCCAAAATATTACTTATAAAATTTATAGAAGACCCGACAACGATCTAGTTAAACCTTTTTTTAATTCAGGTTCTGCTTCCTCAAATTCTAAATTAACTTGATTTGCAGTACTAACAACTCTTGTTCTATATATTTTCCATTGAGAGTTTGTCGTTTTAATATTTTGTTTCACTGAAACTATATTTGTAGCATTCGTATTTGAAGAAATACCTGTTGAATTATGCCCTGATTGACTATTTGCATTTGAATCAGAACCAACATTTGAAGATGTGCTTGTTTCAATTATTTCGCCCTCTTGTGCTCGTTGCCTAATCTCTACATCTGTAATCATTGTGAAATATACATCATCAACCATTGCATCTGTAATTGCTCCTACAAGTCCGCCTATAATTCCACCTGCTGCTGCACCAGCAGAATTACCTGCAACCGCGCCAACGCCTGCTCCTAAAACAGCTCCACCAAAGCCAGATTGTAAAGCTCTACTTGCTGTTGTTGCATCACCTTTACCAATTTGAAGTAAATTTGCTTGAATTAAAAATTGTGCCTCATCTGGATTGTTTGTAATTTTAAATCCATTTTTTGCAAATGCATCTTTTAAATCTTGTTGAATATCTATTTCTTTATCTGTAGTATTTCTTACACGAACATAAACAACTTGTTTATCAAGAGACACAGGTTCTAAAAAAACTGAATTACTCATTCTTGTTTGAACATCCAACTCTGACTTTTTTATAGCTGTATGCAATGCTCCACATCCACTAAACAAAAAAGGAATAAATATTAAAATAATTAATATTCCTTTCTGTAAACTCATTTTACTTTTTCTCATACTTTATCTCCTTTTTTAAGTTTCGTATTGTAGCAAAAATAATATTATTTTTTGAAATAGTTTAAATATTTTTTAAATTTTTATCATAGTTGTTTCATAAGGATTGTATAAAACATTTGCTCTATTTTGTACTTTTACGTTTCTTCTTTGCGTATAATCAACCAAATAAGAACCAGAAAACTCCACAGAAAAACTTGCACATAAATATGCTGCTTTTTGTGCAACTTCCTCAGGGATGCTTTTTTTACTATTTTGTACAATTACATGACAAGAGTTTCTATCTTTTAAATGAAACCAAAAATCACTTGCTTTGCTATTTTGCAAAAGCTCTATATTTTCTCTTTCGTTTCTTCCTAAAAGTATCTTATATCCATTGTAAAAAAAGCTCTCATATTTCTCTTGTTTTTTTGTTTTTGTTTGATTTTTCTCTTTTTTTGGTAGTAGAAATTCTATTTGAGATATTGACGCTGACTCTTCTATTTGAGAAACAACTCTTTTATAAAAAAAGATTTTCTCTTCAAGATTTTGTTTTTCTATATACATAAATTTTGCTTTTTGTTTTGCCTTTTTTGCTTTTGTAAATAAATTATTTGCAAAACTTGAAGGAGTTGGATAGTTTAAATCAAGCTCAACTTCAACAGTATTATTATTAAAGTCTTTTAAACTAACTTTTGTTTCATATGGCTTTATGTTGTGAATATTACTTAAAATTAAATTTGCTTTTTCATAATACTCATTTGACTCTTTTTCAAGTACTTCTTGACTTTGTAAAGAGTTTAAAAGTTTTTCTAGCTTTGAAATTTGTTTTTTTATCATAGAGATTTTCTGCTTTTTCAAACTATTTAAACTATTTAACTCTTTTTGAGTATAAATTTCATATAAAAACTCTTCAATATTTTCAATTTCTTCTATTTTTGGAACAAAGTTTGCTTTGGGTACAGCCTCTAAAATTTGCCCTACTTTTACAACCCTACTAGTTGAATTTTCATCTAAATGTCTTAGTGCTTCTAAAATAGTGTCACTTTCATCTGTTATAATTATATTTGTGTATTTGCCTGTAAACTCTAAATACAATTTTGTTTTTATTTGCTTATATGAAGATGCACTTAAAACTTCAAATAAGATTATCTTGTCATCATTATATAGTTCTATATTAAAAATTTTTGAGTTTGTAAACCTTTTTGCTAAAACTACATCAAAAGGAGCATTGTAATCTCTTTTTGCACTATTTTGGCCTTTTGTTTTGTAGATTAATGAATTGCCTTTTGATAAATCAAAATAGACTCTATTTTGGTTATTGAACTCTATTAATATTGTGTTATTATCAACTCTTTTTACAAGTTTTATATTTGTACAGTTTTTAGTTAAATAGTTTACTATTTCTTTTAATTCGTAATATTTCATTTGGATTTTCTTTATTTTAGTTATTAAATTTATAATTTTCTAGTTTCCATACAACTTTTTCTGCAATATGAATCATAGTTATATTTAAAGCTTTAAACTCTACATTTTTTATATTTAACAATAATTTATCGTAAACAAGAGCATACGGATACAAAATAAAATAGATATATTCTTTACTTCTTGACTCTTTTTGTAACTCTGCAAACCAAGTTGCTAATAGTGAAAAATATAACATTGATGGATTAAAAGCTCCGCCTTTTTTTAACTCTTCATTAATGCATTTATTTAAATAATTGTAAGTTTTTAAAACAGCTTTTACATAAGAGTTATGTTTTTGTTTTGTATAAAAATCATAACTTCTTGTAACTTTATTTAGCTCTCTTAAAATTTCTTCACTATTTTTTTGAGCAAACTCTTCAAATTCACTACTTAATTCAAATAAATTGTCTTGTGAATTCCTATATGTCACTATAATGTCTTTACAAAAAAGCAATAAAGCTTCAGTTTTTATTTTAGATATGTTTAAAATCATGCCATTATTGTAACTAAAATTAGGTTATATTTAAATCTTTTAAGTTGCTTTAAGATAAAATATTGCCAATTTATGAAAATCAATGCAAAAAATCAGTTACAAAAACAAAGAAAGGAAATGATTGGAACAAATTGGTGTATTAAAAGATGGTCAAATATATGACCTTCAAACTGCCGAAGCCTTAAATATAGAAGGTGAAAAAATTGTTGCTGAAGACTCAAAAGAGGCTTTAGAAATCTTAAGACACTCATGTGCTCATCTTATGGCACAAGCTATCAAAGAACTTTATCCAGAAGCTAAATTTTTTGTAGGTCCTGTTGTTCAAGAGGGATTTTACTACGACTTTAAAGTAGATTCGAAAATTGGTGATGATGATTTAATCACAATTGAAAAAAAGATGAAAGATTTAGCAAATGCGAAACTTCCTATTATAAAGTGTGAATATACTAGAAATGAAATAGAAGAAAAATTTGCAGGAGATGAACTTAAACAAGCTGTTTTAAGTAATATTACTGATGATAAACTAACTGTTTACAAACAAGGTGACTTTGAAGATTTATGTAGAGGTCCTCATTTACCAAATACTAGAATGATAAGAGCTTTTAAACTAACAAGGGTTGCAGGAGCTTATTTAGGTGGTGATGAAGAAAATGAGATGATTACCAGAATTTATGGTATTGCTTTTTTTGACAAAAATACTTTAAATGAACATATCAGACTTTTAGAAGAAGCAAAAAAGAGAGACCATAGAAAACTAGGGACTGAACTTGAACTATTTATGTTTAATGATGATATTGGTGCAGGTCTTCCTTTATGGCTACCAAATGGCGCAAGACTAAGAAGTAAATTAGAGCATATTTTATACAAAGCTCATAGAATTAGAGGTTATGAGCCAGTTCGAGGTCCTGAAATTTTAAAAGCAAATCAATGGGTAAAATCAGGTCACTATGCAAACTATAAAGAGAATATGTATTTTACTGAAATTGATGGTCAAGAGTATGGTATAAAACCTATGAACTGTGTTGGACATATTCAAATATTTAAACATGATATTGTTTCATATAAAGAGTTACCACTAAAGTTTTTTGAGTATGGAGTTGTTCATAGACATGAAAAATCTGGTGTAATGCATGGGCTATTTAGAGTAAGAGAGTTTACTCAAGATGATGCACATATTTTTTGTATGCCAAGCCAAGTAAAAGATGTAATTATTGAAGTTTTAGACTTTGTAAAAAGCCTTATGAATCTTTTTGAGTTTACATACGAAATGGAAGTATCAACAAAACCTAAAAAAGCTATTGGTGATGATGAGTTTTGGGAAACTACTACTAAAGGCATTATGAATGCCTTAGATGAAAATGGCCTTTCTTATGGTATTGATGAAGGTGGAGGAGCATTTTATGGTCCAAAAATCGATATTAAAATCTTAGATGCTATTGGAAGAAAGTGGCAGTGTGGAACTATTCAAGTTGATATGAACTTGCCTTCAAGATTTGATATGGAATATATCAATGCAGAAGGAAACAAAGAACAACCTGTTATGATTCACAGAGCAATCTTAGGTTCATTCGAAAGATTTATTGGTATTTTAACAGAACATTGTGCAGGAGAATTTCCATTTGCTATTGCTCCAACACAAGTTATTTTTGTGCCAATTTCTGAAAATCATGTTGATTATGCAAGACAACTACAAAAAGAGTTATTACAACTTGAAATTGACAGTAAAATATTTGATAAAAATGAAAGTTTAAACAAACGAATTAGAAATGCAGAAAAGCAAAGAGTTCCAATGATTGTAGTTATTGGAGATGAGGAAGTTGCAAATGAAAAAGTTGCACTAAGAGATAGAAGAAAAAGAGAGCAATCAAATCTATCAAAAGAAGAGTTTATAAACTTGTTAAATGAGATTAAAAAAGGAAGTGAAGTTTGAGTAAGCAAACAAAAAATGCCGAAGCAATTATGAATGAGGATATTACTGCAAAAGAAGTAAGATGTATGAACGATGATGGTACTAACTATGGTATCATCTCAACACAAGATGCTTTAAGCTTAGCAGACGAATTAGGACTAGATTTAGTTTTAATTGCACCAGATGGGAATCCTCCTGTTGCAAAAATTATGAACTATGGTAAGTTTAAATATCAACAAGAGAAAAAGAAAAAAGAAGCAAAGAAAAAGCAAAAAGTTATTGTAATCAAAGAGATTAAACTTTCTGTAAAAATTGCAGACAATGACATCAACTATAAAGTAAAACATGCAAGAGAATTTTTAGAAGATGGTAACCACGTAAAATTTAGAGTGTTTTTAAAAGGTAGAGAGATGTCAAATCCAGAAGCTGGGATTGCTGTTTTAAACAAAATATGGCCAATGATTGAAGATATGGCAGTTATGGATAAAGAACCAAAACTAGAAGGTAGATATGTAAATATGATGGCACTACCTAAAAAAGAGGAGAAAAAAAATTAATGAAAACTATATTAGCAATTTTTGCAAGTATTATGTTGTTTGCTGGGTGTAGCTCTAAAACAGAATCTATCAATGCACAACCAAATAGCAATGAAATGACTCAGAATGAAACTAAGCAAACAGAAATTAAAGAAACAATAGTAGAAAAGAAAGAACTAGAAAAACCAAAAGGTCCTGCGACATTCAATGATATAAAAGGATCTACTTTTCAGCTAGAAAACACTATACCAAATACTATGATAACAATATCTTTTAATGATAATTCTCTTGCCGGAACTGCTGGAGTCAACAGCTATTTTGCAAATTATAAAATTAATGGCAATCAAATATCTTTATCTCATACAGGTGTTACAAAAATGATGGGACCTCCAACATTTATGAAACAAGAAGATGAGTTTATTAAAAATTTAAATGAAATAAAAACTATCTTAATTTCAGAAGATGGAAATACTATTACATTTGAAACAAGTTCAAATAAAAAATTAGTTTTCACTATTTCAATTGAGACTTTTGGCGATTAATCACTTTTATAGAAGAAGGTAGTCCTTCTTCTACTTAATTTACTTTAAAGCTTTTTTAAGATAAAATCTCAAACTTTTTCTAACCATAGAAAATGCAAATTTATAAGGAGAAACCAAATGCCAAAGATGAAATCTAACAGT
Source organism: uncultured Arcobacteraceae bacterium (assembly GCA_964369325.1). Taxonomy (GTDB): domain Bacteria; phylum Campylobacterota; class Campylobacteria; order Campylobacterales; family Arcobacteraceae; genus Marinarcus. The sequence continues at coordinate 3,483 of CAYJFN010000052.1, read as the reverse complement.
GGTGCTTTAAAACGATTCAAAGTTAAAAAGAATGGTTCTATAAAAAGAGGTTCTGCTTTCAGAAGTCATATTTTAACTAAAATGACATCTAAAAGAAAAAGAAACTTAAGAGGTCCACAAACAGTTGCTTCAGTTGACGCAGGTCGAGTAAAAGCAATGTTAAACTTAGCGTAATTATAACTTTATAATTACATGTCCCTCCATGAAAATGGACAAGTTCGATAACATATAGCTTATCGACACCTATTATTAAATAAATATACGGTAAAGGAAGAAAAATGCCAAGAGTAAAAACTGGTGTAGTAAGAAGAAGAAGACACAAAAAAGTATTAAAAGCCGCTAGAGGTTTTTATAGTGGAAGAAGAAAACACTTTAGAAAAGCTAAAGAGCAATTAGAAAGAAGTTTAGTTTACTCTTTCAGAGATAGAAGACAGAAAAAAAGAGATATCAGAAAGCTTTGGATTATCAGAATTAATGCTGCTTGTAGATTAAATGATATTAACTATTCAAGATTTATGAACGGTCTTAAATTAGCAAATATTGAATTAGATAGAAAAATCTTAGCGGATATGGCAATGAATGATGCTGCTGCATTTACAACAGTTGTTACTGCTGCAAAAGCTGCATTAAACAAATAACTTTAAATTTGCAATTATATAAAAAAAGGGGTTGAACAAAACGTTCAACCCCTTTTTTAATGAAGTAATATTTAATTATTCAATTCTTTTATCTTATTAACAAAAAAATCTATATCCTCTTTTAGTGTATCAAATGAAGTTACAAATCTAGCAAGATTTCTACTCTCATCCCAAACATAAAATTTAGAAATTTCTTGAAGAGGAGCAATAATTTCTTTAGGTAAAATTGCAAATATTGTATTTCCTAAAACTTCATTAGTCACTTCTATCCCAGCTTTTAAAAGTTCTTCTTCTAAATACTTCGCCATATCATTTGCATTTTTTGCATTTTCATACCATAAATTTTCTTTTAGATATGGAATAAATTGTGCTGATAGAAATCTCATCTTTGAATATTGTTGTAAATTCTGTTTTCTAACAGACATAAAATCTTGAGCTAATTCTTTGTTAAAAAATATTATTGCTTCTCCCATTAGCATACCATTTTTAGTACCACCAAAACTAAGAACATCAACTCCTAGGTCACCACTTATTTCTTTAAAAGTTGTTCCTAAAGCTACACAAGCATTTGCTATTCTTGCTCCATCCATATGAACAAGCATATTTTGCTCTTTTGCAAAATTGCAAAGTGCTTTAATCTCATCTTTTGTATAGATTGTACCATCTTCTGTTGCTTGCGAAATAGAGATAATTCTTGGGTGTGGTTTGTGAATAGAATTTTGAAAATATAACCACTCTTTTATTCCTTCAACTGTAAGTTTACCTTCTTTACAAGGAACTGGAAGTAATTGCATTCCTGTAATTTTTGATGGAGCTCCCGTTTCATCTTGAAAAATATGAGCATTTAAAGGACAAATTACAGAACTAGCTCGTCCTTTCATTGTTTCTAATGCTAATATATTTGCTCCCGTTCCATTCATTACTAAATATACTTCTATATCACCAAAATGCTTTTTAAACTCTTGTGTCGCTATAATAGAATATTGATCTTCACCATAAGAGATTTCATGCCCTGTATTTGCTTCTTCTATTGCTTTTAATATTCGTGGATGAACACCACTATAATTATCACTAGCAAAACTTTTATTCATTATTTAATTCCTTTTAATATTTCTAACGCTTTTTCATAATCACTTGGATTATTTAAATTTAAAAATTCATCTTCATCCATAAAATCTATAATGACACTATTACTTTGCTTTATTAAATAATTGATTTTATGAATATTTTCATCTAACATTTTTTCAATTTTTGGAAGTAGTCTTTTACTAAAAACTCCACATAAATTGTGGGTCTTAAAAGGTGTACTTGCAATTGTTATTTCATAATTAATTGATTTTTCTATGATAGCTTTTATTGTCTCAATTTTAACAAAAGGTGTATCTACTGTTAAAATAAAAACTTTATCATCTACTTTTTCCAAAATTGATTTCAAGCCTACTAACGGTGAAAAAACTTCACTATTTTCATCAAAGATTAGTGCTTCGTGCCCTTCTGGTAAAAAGTTAAACTTATGATTTTTTGAAGATAAAAAAACTCTCTTAAACTCTTTTTCTAATCTTTCATATTGAAACTGTACTAAAGAGTCATACTTATCAAAAGGCAACAAGGATTTATCTTGCTGCATTCTTGAACTTTTGCCACCACACAAAATGACAATAGGAAAATCATATAATGTGTGGTTAATATTGTATTTCATAAATATAAATTACAAAGAATTTGGGTCTGTTATATATCCAGATATAGCACTTGCTGCCGCAACTGCTGAATTAGCTAAATAAATTTTTGAACTTCTACTTCCCATTCTTCCTACAAAATTTCTATTTGTTGTAGCAATGCAAACTTCATCATCACCTAAAATTCCCATATATCCACCTAAGCATGCTCCACATGTAGGATTTGAAACTACGGCACCTGCATCTACAAGTGTATCTATGTAGCCAAGTTTTGTAGCTTCTCTTAAAATCTTTTGAGTTCCTGGTGTTAATATAAGTCTTACATGTCGTGCTACTTTTTTACCTTTTAAAAGTTTTGCAGCAATTTCAAAATCACTTAATCTTCCATTTGTACATGAACCTATAAACACTTGATCAACTCTAATTTCATCTGCAACTGCTTGAGATACACTATGCCCATTTGATGGCAAAAATGGATAAGCAATTACAGGCTCAAGTGATGCTACATCTATTTCAATTACTTGACAATAATTTGCATCTTCATCACTATAATGAATTTTTGGCTCAGCCCTTAAACTCTCTCTTGAGTCTAAAAATTCTTTTGTAATCTCATCATAAGCAACAATTCCACTTTTAGCTCCTGCTTCAATAGCCATATTACATAAACTAAATCTATCATCCATACTTAAATATTGGATAGTATCTCCCGTAAACTCTAAAGTTTTATATAAAGCTCCATCAACACCTAAAATTCTAATAATTTCAAGTATTAAATCTTTTCCAGTTACATACTCTTTTGGCTTACCACTAAATACAACCTTAATTGATTCAGGTACTTTAAACCAGTTACCACCTGTTATCATTCCAAAAGATATATCCGTACTTCCCATACCTGTGCTAAATGCTCCTAAAGCACCATGTGTACATGTATGCGAATCTGCTCCAATAATTACATCACCAGGTAACACTAACCCTTTTTCAGGAAGAAGTGCATGCTCTATTCCCATATCTTTTTCATCAAAAAAATGTTTTAAATCATGCTTCATAGCAAAGTCTCTTGAAATTTTTGCTTGATTTGCACTTGCAATATCTTTTGCAGGAATAAAGTGATCAAGCACTATTGCAAAACCATCTGGATTTGCTAATTTTTCAAATCCACCATCTTCAAA
>CAYJFN010000051.1:7837-9745 GCA_964369325.1 uncultured Arcobacteraceae bacterium | reverse complement strand
CTTCTTTGAAATAATCACCAAAAGAAAAATTTCCTAGCATCTCAAAAAGTGTATGATGACGCGCAGTGTAACCAACATTTTCTAAGTCATTATGCTTCCCACCTGCTCTTACACAAAGCTGACAACTTGTAGCTTTTGGGTTATTTGGTTTTGGAACAACACCTGTAAAAATATCTTTAAACTGAACCATTCCAGCATTTGTAAATAAAAGTGTTGCATCATCTGGTACTAGTGACATACTTGAATATACCTCATGCCCTTTACTTGCAAAATAATCTAAAAATTCTTTTCGAATATCCATTGTAATTTCCAATATGTAATTTTAATTAGCGATTATATCTAAAGAATTATTTATTGAAGATTATAAAAAAAGTCAATAAACAAACATGCATTTTCAATAAAGTGAAATTAACCTTAATGCTTATAATTAAATTATTTTAATTAATCTAATGCTTAATAAATTTTAAGTATCATAGCGCGAATATAAAATATTTAAATGAACGAATTATTATAAATAAAAATTGAAGGAAATATTATGTTAGATTTAGCAATTATTGGTGGTGGACCAGCTGGTTTAACTGCAGGACTTTATGCAACAAGAGGTGGTTTAAAAAATGTAACTATGTTTGAAATGGGTATGCCAGGTGGACAAATCACAGGAAGTAGTGAAATAGAAAACTATCCAGGTCAAAAAGAAGTTGTTACAGGAATGGAGCTTATGGAATCTTGGCCAACGCAAGCTATGAAGTTTGGTTTAAAACATGAAATGCAACAAGTTATAAAAGTAACAAAAAACGCAGAAACATTTACAATATATTTAGGCGATGGGTCAACTCAAGAAGCAAAAAGTGTACTTCTTGCAACTGGATCAGTTCCTAGAAAAGCAAATGTAAAAGGTGAAACTGAGTTCTTTGGTAGAGGAATTTCTACTTGTGCAACTTGTGATGGATTTTTTTATAAAAATAAAGAAGTAGCACTAATTGGTGGTGGAGATGCTGCGTTAGAAGAAGCAGTTTATCTATCAAAAATTTGTTCAAAGGTTTACTTAGTACATAGAAGAGACTCTTATAGAGCAGCTCCAAGTACAATTGAACATATGAGACATTGTGAGAATATTGAAGAAGTAAGCAATGTTCATGTTGAAGAAATTATTGGTGACAATATGGGAGTAACTGGTATTATCGTAAAATCAAATGAAACTGGAGAAACTAGACAACTAGATGTTCCTGGTGTTTTTGTATTTGTTGGAAGAGATGTATTAAGTGATTGTTTAAAACAAGATAATGGTAGCTATTTATGTGATGTAAATGAGCAAAATGAAGTTATTGTTGATTTAAGAATGAAAACATCAGTACCTGGTCTTTATGCAGCTGGTGATGTAAGAATAGATGCAGCAAAGCAAGTTGTATGTGCAGCAGCAGATGGTGCAACAGCAGCAGTTAATATTATTGAATATTTAGGATAAAAGGGTTTTTTAATGATAAAAATAGGAATTGTTGGGAGTACAGGAAGAGTAGGGTCACTTCTTATTGATGATTTATCAACAGATAATGAGGCAAAATTAGTAGCTTGTCATGTTTTTGATGAGTTAAAAAAAACTGTACCAGAAGGTACAGTTGTAACAAATGACATGAAAGTTTTATTAGATACTAGTGATGTAATTATTGATTTTAGTGCTCCAGTTGCAACTGAATCATTGCTTACTCAAGTAGTTGAAGAAGGTTGCGGAAAACCTTTAGTAATTGCTACAACTGGGTTTAATAAACATCAACAAAACCTACTGATTGAAGCAAGTAAAAAAGTTCCTGTTTTATATGCAACAAACATGAGTTTGGGAGTTGCTGTGTTAAACAAACTTGTTTCTCTTGCTTCAAAAGCATTAAGAGACTTTGATATTGAAATAGTAGA
>CAYJFN010000051.1:0-7737 GCA_964369325.1 uncultured Arcobacteraceae bacterium | reverse complement strand
TCAAAAGGTGCTATTAAAGCTGCTAAATGGTTAGTTAACCAAAAAGCAGGTTTATACTCAATAAATGACTGTTTAGGATTATAATTATGTGTGCAATAGTTGGTATATATGGAAATGAAAATGCTGCGAGACTAGCATCAATTGCTCTTTTTTCAATGCAACATAGAGGTCAAGAGACCACAGGTATTAGTTCATCTTGTAATGGAGAAATTCATACTATAAAAAATAAAGGTTTAGTTTCTGAAGTTTTTACAGAAGAGGCTTTAAAATTTTTAACAGGGAATATGGCTATTGGTCACAATAGATATTCTACTGCAGGGAAAGATTCAATTTTAGATGCCCAACCTATATTTGCTAAATATAAACTAGGTGAAATTTCTATTGTTCATAATGGAAATTTAATCAACAAAGAAGAAGTAAGACAAGAGTTAATTGACAAAGGCGCAATTTTTCAAACAAGCATTGACACAGAAAATTTAATTCACTTAATCGCAAAAAATTCAAAAGATAAACTAAGAGATAGAATAAAAGAGGCTTTAGATAAAACTATTGGTTCGTATTGCTTTATTGTCCAATCAAGATCTAAACAGTTTGTTATTAGAGATAAATATGGTATTCGACCATTATCTCTTGGAAAAATTAAATCTGGTGGTTATATAGTTGCAAGTGAAACTTGCGCATTTGACTTAGTAGATGCTACATATATAAGAGATGTAAAGCCAGGTGAGATGTTAATATTTAGTGAAGATAAAGATGAACCAGAATCAATACAAGTATATGAGCCAGAATTTAGACCATGTGCTTTTGAATATGTTTACTTTGCAAGACCTGATAGTGTAATTGATGGGAAGAATGTATATGCTACAAGAGAAAATATGGGGAAAGCTTTAGCAAAAAATGATGAAAGACAAAATATAAAAGTTGATATGGTTGTACCTGTTCCTGATTCAGGTGTTCCAGCTGCACTTGGCTATGCAGCACAAAGTGGTATCCCTTTTAAATATGGAATTATTCGAAATCATTATGTTGGAAGAACTTTTATTGAACCAACTCAAGAGATGAGAAATTTAAAAGTTAGAATGAAATTAAGCCCTATGAGCTCGTTAATTAAAGGAAAATCTCTTTTAGTAATTGATGATTCTATTGTAAGAGGAACTACAAGTAAAAGAATTGTAAGAATGTTGAAAAATGCTGGTGCAAAAGAGGTACATTTTAGAGTAGCAAGTCCTGAAATAAAATTTCCTTGTTATTATGGAATAGACACTCCTACTCAAGAGGAATTAATCTCGTTTAAAATGAATAAAGATGAAGTTTGTGAATATATTGAAGCTGATTCTTTAGAGTATTTAAGTGTCGATGATTTAGTAAATGCTATTGGAAATGATAGAAACTATGCTCTTGAAAGTTTCAATGGTGATTATTTCGTAAAATAATTCCATTCAAGTAAAGAGATAATGCGATTAAGACAAGTAAATACTATTGGTAGATATTTTAGAAATAAATTTGGTGAAAAAGTTTATAAAATCCCTGTTAGTATCAGTGGATTTACTTGTCCAAATATAGATGGCTCAATAGCGCATGGCGGTTGCTCGTTTTGCGAAAATGAGTCATTTAGTCCAAATCTAAGTGGAAAAAGCAAATTTAAACTAAATCCACACACAAAACACAATCCATATCTTACAAATCAACTAAAACAATTAGAACTTCAATTTAATGTAACAAAAAATAAGCTAAAAAAGAAATTTAAAGCAACTAAATTCATTGTTTATTTTCAATCCTTTACAAATACTTATGCACCATTTGAAACACTAAAAGCCTTATATGAAAAGGCCTTAAGTTTTGAAGATGTCATTGGGCTTTCAATAGGTACTAGAACTGATTGTGTAACAGATGAAATACTTGATTATTTAAAAGAACTTTCTTCGGATAAAGAAATTTGTATAGAATATGGTATACAATCATTTTATGATGAAACTTTAAAAAAAATAAATCGTGGTGATTGTGCAGAAAATATGCGCTATTGGATAAATAGAACAAAACAAAAAGGATTATATGTATGCGCTCACTTGATTTACGGTTTGCCAAATGAAACAAAAGAGATGATGCTTTATACGTTGGATGAAACTACAAAGCTTAACGTAGATTCTATAAAATTTCATCCGCTTTATGTTGTAAAAAATACTATTCTAACAAATGAATATAATAAGGGTATATTTTATCCTATTAGTGAAGATTTATACATTGAAACAGTTGTTGAATCTATTTTAAAACTTCCTGAAAATATCAGTGTTCAAAGAGTAACTGCAGGAATTAGTGATGACACTTTGATATCTCCACTTTGGTGCAAAGATAAACACAAGCTAATAAATAAGATTAAAAAAGCGCTTTTAAAAAAGCAGTTAGTATATTAAATACTAACTACTTTTTTATTTTGAATAGATAATCTACTACATTTTCTATTAAAGCATCATATTTTCTATCTTTTCTATATGCAATATAAAGCTTATTTTTCATTTTCATATTTGGAAGTCTTGATTCAAATAACTCACCTGATTTTAACTGCATTTCAATTGCGCTTCTTGAAACAACAGAAGTTGTTGGTGTATCATCTTTTGATGAATGTAAAATGGTTTGAATAATAGCTGTTGAGCTTGATACTTCATTTTCTATTTGATAAGTATCACAATCAGGATAATTAATCTTTTCTAAACTCTCTTTGAATATACTTCTTGTGTTAGACTCAGGTCCTCTACAAACCCATTTATAAGATAGTAAATCTTTTGGCTTTACTTTTGCTGGTAATTTTTGATTTGAAAAAATTACAATCTCTTCTTCTGTCCACTCTCTATAAACTATATTTTCTCTTGGTATATAATTATCAACCAAAGCAACATCAATATTCTTATTTAATAAATCTTCAATAATTTGTTCTGATGATTTTACTTCAACAATCATATCATTATGAATACTTTGTTTTAAGTCTTTTAAAAATCTAGGAATTATATACTTTCCAACAACAGATGAAGCCCCTAGTATAAAAGTAATATCTTTATTTAAAATTTTCAACAACTCTCTTTCTGCAGCATTTACACTCTTTTCTAGCTTTAATGCAATTGCAAGAAGTGCTGCACCTTCTTTTGTTACCTTAATACCATTTTTCTTTCTTTCAACAATTCTTGTGTCTAAATATTTTTCGATAAATCCAATTTGTTGAGTTACTGCTGGTTGAGAAACTCCTAATTTTGCAGAAGCTTTAGAAAATGATTTTTCCCTTACAACCATTAAAAATGTCTCAATTTTTGCAAAATCTGTTAACATAATTTTTCCTTTTAAAATTTATTATGTAAATGATAACATTTTTTTATGTAAAAAGAGATTAAATTAATTTAAACTTTAGTTATGATATAATTTATATCTATTAGGAGTTTTTATGCCAGAGAGAATTTTATCTTCATTAAATGATTCACAAAAAATTGCAGCATCACATATTGATGGTTCGTTACTTATTCTTGCAGGAGCAGGAAGTGGAAAAACAAAAACGATTACAACAAGGCTAGCTTATTTAATTTCCATTGGAATAGATCCAACTTCAATATTGACTCTTACATTTACAAACAAAGCAGCTAGAGAGATGCAACATAGAGCATTTTCCATGATTCAAAACTCAAACACTATGCCTCTTTTATGTACTTTTCATAAATTTGGATTACTTTTTTTAAAATTTCATATTAGCGAATTAAACAGAAAAAACAATTTTATTATAATAGACACAGATGATAAAAAAAGAATACTAAAATCAATAGATAAAGAAATCACCACTTCTATGGTTGCTAGTGAAATATCAAAATATAAAAACTCTCTACTAAGCCCAGCAGAAGCAAAATCTGCAGCACAGCTAAAACTCTATCAGCAAATTGCAGATATATATGAAAAATATGAAGCTTATTTAGAGGAAAACAATTTAGTAGATTTTGATGATTTATTACTTTTACCATACAAAATTTTAGAAAAAAATGTTCAACTTTGTGAACAAACAAGTCAAAAATATCAATACATCATGGTAGATGAGTATCAAGATACAAACGAACTTCAATATAAACTATTAAAAAAACTTTGCCATAGCCATAATAATATTTGTGTAGTTGGAGATGATGATCAATCTATTTATGGTTGGAGAGGTGCAACAATTAGAAATATACTTAATTTTGCAGATATTTTTGAAAACACTAAAGTTATAAAACTAGAATATAATTATCGTTCAACAGACACTATTTTAGAACATGCAAATCAACTAATTGAACATAATAGAGATCGAATGGGCAAAAAACTAATTGGAACAAAAAATAAAGGTAGCTCAATAAAAGTTTATGAATCTCACGATGAAAATGAAGAAACAAGAAAGATTTGTGAAGATATAAATAAGCTTATACATAATGGTATTAGTCCAAAAGATATTGCCATTTTATTCAGAGTAAATGCACTTTCAAGATCACTTGAAGAAGGCTTAAATAAAGCTAGAATAAACTATCAGCTTGTTGGTGGAGTAAAGTTTTATGAAAGAGCAGAAATTAAAGATTTAATCGCATATTTTAGAGTTTTAAGCAATAAGAATGATAACTTCTCTTTAAAAAGAATTATAAATAAACCAAAGCGTGGAATTGGTAAAACTACTATAGATAAACTTGATGAAAGATCAACACAAAGTGATATATCTATTTTTAATATCATAAATAATTATACGCCTGATGCGTTAGCAAGTTTAGTTGGTAAAAAAAATTCACGTACTTTAAAACTTTTTGTAGCATCAATAATGGACTTAGAAGACACGTTAAATGACACTTCAGATGAGCCAAAAATGAGATTTTTAACTCAATTTGAAGAAACTTTTGATTTTAGAGCATCTTTTGAAAATCTTCCTGATGGTTATGAAAGACAAGCAAATATAGATGAGTTTTTTGGTTATATTAGAGATTATTTTATACAAAATCCATTTTTAGAACTAGAAGATTTTTTAAATGAAATTGCATTAGAAAGTGAACAAGAAAGCCTTACAAGTGAAGCTATTTCTTTAATGAGTATTCATGCGTCAAAAGGATTAGAGTACAAACATCTTTTTGTAATAGGCTTAGAAGAAGGTTTCTTTCCATTAGTTGGAGACGGAAGCGACATAGAAGAAGAAAGACGCCTTGGATATGTTGCCATAACTAGAGCCATGGAGGAATTAACACTTAGTTTTGTTCATTCAAGATTTTATAAAGGTAAAAGAACACAACTACTAAAAAGCAGATTTTTAAGTGAAAGTGGACTTATAAAAGGTTGCTTAACTATTCAAAAACAAAGTGGATATAAAAAAGGCGATTTAGTAAATCACAAAATTTTTGGAATGGGAAGAGTTTTAAAAAGTGTAACTGCTGGAAAAGATTATAAACTAACAATCAACTTTGGCGGAACACATAGAGATATTCTCTCTTCATTTGTAGAAAAAATATAATAGTATTTGTTTAAGATATGCAAAAAAGATTTTATGATAATTGTTTGTTAAACAAATTAAAAAGAAAATACAGAAACAAAAAAGCTGGATTTAGTGGAACACTTGATCCATTTGCAACTGGTTGCTTAATTGTTGCTTTTGGGCAATATTCAAAGCTTTTTAACTATTTAAACAAAACTCCTAAAACTTATAGAGCTGTTTTGTGGTTGGGTGCAGTTTCAGACTCTTTTGATATTGAAAACATTGTCAGTATAGAAGATGAAAAAATCTTAAGCAATGAAATTATCAAACAAGAAATTGAAAAACTTGTAGGAGAAATTTCTTACACTCCACCAAAATTTAGTGCTAAAAAAATAGATGGTATCCGTGCTTATGAACTTGCAAGAAATGACAAAGAAGTAAACTTAAAAGAATCAATAATGCAAGTTTATAGTACAAAATTCATCTCATATTCACATCCTTTTATCACTTTTGAGGCAACTGTTAGCGAAGGCTCATATATAAGAAGTCTTGCTCAAATCTTAGCTCAAAGATTAGATGTAATTGGAACACTGTCTTATTTAAATAGATTAAACGAAGGAGCTTTTTTTTACGAAAATGAAAAAGATTTAAATCCAATTGATTATATAAACTTGCCCCAAAATGAGTACAAAGGCGATAAGCAATGGCTTGAGTTTGGCAAAAAAATTGGTATAGATTATCTAAATACTAAAGAAGATGGAAAGTATCTAATAGTTTTTGATGATTTTTTTAGTATAATCCAAATAGAAAATAAAGAAGTGACATATTTATTAAACAAGGTTAGTTTATAGATGAAAAAAACAAATACTATGTCTAAAAAAGCTTATGCAAAAGTAAATATCTTTTTAAAAATTACAGGAAAAAGAGATAACTATCATGAAATCTCTTCTAGGTTTGTAAGAGTTGAAAACCTTTTTGATACAGTCTCAATTGTCCCTGAAAACAGCAAAAACTCATTTTATCTAATTGGTGATTTTAGTTGCGCTTTAGAGCAAAATACTATTTATAAAGCCTTTTTAGAGTTAAGAAAAAACTGCCCAAAAATAGATGCTTTTTTTAGAGTATATTCTGTGAAAGTTGAAAAAAACATTCCTGAAGGTTCTGGTCTTGGTGGAGGAAGTTCAAATGCAGCAGCTTTTTTGCTTTTAGCAAATGAACTTTTTGATTTATACTATACAAAAGAAAAACTAGCAAGTATTGGTGCAAAAATAGGTGCAGATGTTCCTTTTTTTATCTATGAGTATAATAGTGCAAACGTAAGTGGAATTGGTGAAATTGTTGAAGGATTTAAAGAAGAATCTTTAGATATTGAAGTTTTTACTCCAAATATAAAGTGTGACACTAAATTAGTTTTTCAAGAATTTAGAAAGAATTTTTACAAAGAATTCCCTTTAGAAGAATCAAATAGTTTAATGCAAATGAAAAGTAAAGATATTTTAAATACATTAATGACAAAAGAAGCAAATGATCTTTTTGAACCAGCTTGCAATATTTATACTGAATTAAAAACTTTTCAAAAAGATTTAAATAATTACTATTTTAGTGGGAGTGGTAGTTCATTTTTTAAGGTAAATAGCTAATGGCAAAAGATAAAACAAAAAAAGAGTTAGTTTTTAAAAATAAAAAAGCATTTCATGACTATTTTATTTTAGACACATATGAAGCAGGAATTCAACTTAAAGGTAGTGAAGTTAAGGCAATTAGAAATAGTAGAGTAAATCTTAAAGACTCTTTTATTAGAGTAATAAAAGGTGAATTATTTTTACTAAATATGCATATTTCTCACCTTAGCACTGCACATACAACTTTTAGACCTGACGAAAGACGTGATAGAAAATTGCTTTTACACAGAAAAGAGATAAATAAACTCTATGAAAAAGTAATAAAAGATGGAATTACAATTGTTCCGTTAAAGCTATACTTTAACTCTAAAAACTTAGTAAAAGTTCAAATTGCAACTGCGCAAGGAAAAAAACTTTATGATAAAAGAGAAGATTTAAAAGCAAAAACATTACAACGAGAAACTCAACAAATTCTGAAAAACTACAAATAATGTAACAGTTGTTACATTATTAAAAAATACTTAAAATTATACATCAAGTATTAAGGCTAATTTTATTCCTCTTTAGATAAAATTTCACTATGAGTGACAAAAAGTGACTTATATTTTAATTTAGGAGGAGTTTGATGCAAAACGGTGCACAAATTGAGTATGACTACTCAGT
>CAYJFN010000050.1:0-9756 GCA_964369325.1 uncultured Arcobacteraceae bacterium | reverse complement strand
GAATCCTAATAGTCCGTTTTGCAATGTTGAGATTGGATTAACAAATATTTTACTTACTAATGGAAGTATTAAAAATATGATAAGAACTGATAAAATAATCAATGTTATAATAGAGTAAATAACTAAAGTTTCCTCTTCGCTTTCAATATTATTTGTTATTTCTTGTGTAGCTTTTTCTATAACATCTTCATACACACCTGTCATAATTAGCCAGTTAAACTCAGGTATATGCACAGGTAATACTTTTTTATATATAAACTCTGAAGATCCTGGCTTAACAAATTTATAGCTAATGAACTCTTTATTTTTTGCATATTGCATCAAAGCATCTGCATACTCATAACCATTTCCAATTTGAGGTTTACCATCTTCTTTGTTCTTTTTATTAATCGCTTCGATAAATGATTTTACTAAAGTTGATCCACCTGATGATAAATCAGCTTTACTCCCTTGAATTGCATCAGATGGGTGCATTGCAAAATAGTAGTCGTTCCCTTTTTTCTCTAAAGCAAAGAAATAACCGCTCTTATCATCTAAAAATTTAATGTCTCTTATTCTTCCAAGTGTTTTTGATTTTGCCTCTTCTACAGTGTCATATTCGCCTATTATTTCATTAATTATAGACATAGCGGTATCAAGCTGACTAGTAATTAATGATTCCAACTCTTTTTCTATAGAATTACTTACAATTCCATTAATACTATCCCCCATACTATCTATTTTATAAATAGTCGTTCCTAAATTAATTATCATTCCCACTAAAAAAGGCACAATAATCAATAATAACAATTTTGGTTTAAGTGATTTCATCGTTTATCCTATCATAATATACATTATTGTATAGAAAACATACTTAGTTTTCTTAATAATAATTAATTATTATTCTTTTTTTTTAATAAATAATATTTTGATTTAATTTGTACACATATTTGGACTTAAGTCAAAAAATACTAGTTCATATTGTGATAAAATAATTAACTAATTTTCAAAGGAATTCAAATGATTAAAAAAATAGTTATTTCAACTTTATTATCTTCTGCAATAGCTTTTGCTGCACAAGGTGATATTCACACAGCAAAAGTAATTGAATCACAATTTGCTGGTATTTATACATATATCAAAGTTGATGAAAACAACAAGCAATACTGGATTGCTGTTACAAAAACAGATGTTAAAGTAGGTGATAGTATTAAATTCAAAGAACAAATTGTTATGAAAAACTTCAAAAGTACCGCACTTAAAAAAACTTTTGATGAAGTAATGTTTGCAGATCTTGCAAATAAAGAAGGTGTTTATGGCGCTGATAACATCCATGGAATTCATGGAAATATGATTAAAAAAAGATTACAAACTGCACCAAAACCAGATGTAAAGTTTAATGATGGTTTAGTTACTTCCGATGAAAAAGCAATAGCTGTAACAAAAATTTCAGAACTCTACGCGAATAAAGATAAATACAAAAATAAAAATGTAACTATTCAAGGAAGAGCCTTAGAAGTATCAAATAAAGTTATGGGAAATACTTGGATTAAAATCTATGATGGAAGTGATTCAGTTATTTTTAGATCGCCTAATGAAGATGAAAAAATAGCAGTAGGTAGCAAAGTAGAAGCAACCGCTACAATAAATACTGATGTTGATTTTGGACATGGATTTAAGTATCAAGTTTTAGGAGTTAATGCAACTTTTAAAATTCTTAATAAAGAAGAAGCAAAATAAGGTTTTAGGATATTGGTAAAACCCAATATCCTAGAGATGAATATAATTAACTATTTTGTAAAACTTTTAATAGTTCAATACACATTCTAACACCTGCTCCACTTGCACCATGTGGATTATATCCCCAAGGCTTTTCTACAAATGCAGGTCCTGCAATATCAAAATGTAGCCATTTTTCTTTGTTTTCTTCATAAATAAAGTGGTCCAAAAATAGTCCAGCTGTTATTGCTCCACCATATCTAGTATTTGAAATATTACAAACATCAGCTATTTCTGATTTGATTGTTTTTTTCAAAAATCTGTTAAAAGGAAGTGAAGTAGCATACTCACCAGAATCTAAAGCACTTTGAACTGATTGGCATTTAAGATACATATTATTTCCCATAATAGAAGTTGTGTACTCTCCAACACCAACAACACTAGCTCCTGTTAATGTTGCAAAATCAAAAATATAATCAATATCTTTAATCTCATCTTGAGCATAACATAAACAATCTGCAAGTACAAGTCTGCCTTCAGCGTCTGTGTTTCTTATTTCTATAGTTTTGCCATTTTTTGCTTTTAGAACATCATCAGGTTTATAAGCATCTCCTCCAATCATATTTTCAACTGCACCAACAATTGCATGAATCTCTATTGGTAGGTTCAACTGGCTTGCTGCTTCAATAATATTTAAAACTGCACATCCTCCTGATTTATCGCTTTTCATAGTAACCATAAAATCGCTTGGTTTTAGAGAAAGACCACCACTATCATATGTAAGTCCTTTTCCTACTAACACAATTTTCTTTTTTGCATTTTCTGGTTTATATGTTAAGTGAATTAATTGTGATTCATGTCTTGAAGCTCGACCAACATTGTACATAGACATCATTTTATTTTTCTTTAGATATTTCTCACCAAATATTTGACACTCTAAATTGTTTGTTTTTGCTATTTTTTTAGCCTCTTTTGCCATAACTTTTGGATAAAAATCTTCAGGAGTTGTATTTACGAAATCTCTTGTTTTATTTACACTGCTTGCAACTATTAATGACTCATTAAAAATAGAAATAAGTTCTTTTAAATCACCATCTGACACTAAAACAAGCTCTTGTTCTACTTCTTTTTCTTCTTGTTTTTTATATTTTGTAAAACTATATGAACCTAAAATTGCACCTTGCGTAATTGCTTTTAAACTACTTTTTTCATCTTCTATTAAAGTTAGTGCAGCTATTTGAAATTTTGTTGATTTAAACTTTTTAACTGCACTTGAAGTTGCTATAGCTAAAGACTCATAAGAATTTTCACTACACCCTACAAAAATCTTTTTTGATTCTGGAAGAAAAACAAGCTCTTCATCTTCAGCTTTAAAGTTTAAATCCTCTAAAAGCTTTTTTTCTTTTAACTTACATTTTTCAAAACTATCTTTTAAAACTATAACTACTTCTATATCAAATTTACAATTTTGTATACCTTGAACTAAACTTATATTCACTTTTTCTCCTTCTTTTTAGTTGCATAACTAAAATAATATAAAATTCCACCACCACAAATAACTGCAAATGGCAATGCTAAATACCAATACTCTTTTGCAAATGCCAAAATTTTTAAAATCTCTTCACCAAAATACCAAACAGGTACAATAGTAATTGCTGCCCAACACCAAGCACTTATTAAATTAATAAATGCAAAAGTTTTTGCGCAATATCTTGTAAGTCCAATAGAAATTGGAATAATTGTTCTCATTCCATACATATATCTTTGAACAAAAATTATAGGCCAACCATATTTTTTTAAAAGTAAGTGCGCTAATATAAACTTTCTTCTTTGTCCTTTAAAGTTTTTATGAACATACTCTTTATTAAATCTTCCAATATAAAAATATATTTGATCACCTGCAAAACCACCAAGCCCTGCTATAAAAATAGCAAGATATAAGTTCATATCACCTGTATGAGATAAAAGCCCCGCCATCACTAGACCAGCTTCTCCTTCTAAAACACTCCAAGCAAAAAGTATAATATAACCTTGTGTTTTTATTAGATACACAAACTTATCATCAATACCATCTCCTTGAGCATGATACAAATTATAAATTAAAAATAGAGCAAATGAAATTACTACAAATGCAAAAATTTTTCCTGAATATTTTTTAAGTACAGCTCTCATTTATTTTCCATTAAAATTTTATTATATCTTTTGCTTGTATCATATCTTTATCTCCTCTTCCAGAAAGACATACTACAACACTCTTATCTTTTATTTTATCTTTTGCTTTTTTTAAATATGCAATTGCATGAGCACTTTCAAATGCTGGAATGATTCCTTCTTTTTGACTAAGCCAAACAAATGCTTCTAATGCTTCATCATCTGTAATAGAATCATACTCTACTGTTTTATTATCTTTATGAAAACTATGTTCTGGTCCAATACCTGGATAATCAAGTCCTGCACTAATACTATGCGCTTCTAAAACTTGCCCATCTTCATCTTGAAGTAAATAGCTCATTTGACCATGCAAAACACCAGGGCTTCCTTTATCTAAACTACATCCATGTTTGTGCGTGTGAGTGCCTAATCCACCTGCTTCAATTCCTACGCAAGTTGTTTTTTCATCTTCTATAAAATGAGCAAAAGTTCCAATTGCATTGCTTCCGCCACCAATACATGCAACTACATAATCAGGCAAAGTCCCCTCTTTTTGTAAAAACTGCGCTCTTGCTTCCCAGCCAATAATTGCTTGAAAATCTCTTACCATCAAAGGGTAAGGATGTGGTCCTGCGACTGTTCCAATGATATAAAAAGTGTCTCTTGCGTTTGTTACCCAGTGTCTTATTGCATCATTCATTGCATCTTTTAACGTTTGACTTCCACTTTCTACACTTATAACTTTTGCTCCTAGCAATTTCATTCTAAATACATTAAGCTCTTGCCTTGCAACATCTTTTGCACCCATAAAAACTGTACACTCTAAGCCTAAAAGAGCAGCAACTGTAGCAGTAGCAACGCCATGTTGCCCTGCTCCTGTTTCTGCTATTACTTTAGTTTTACCTAATCTTTTTGCTAAAACTGCTTGAGCTATTGTATTGTTTACTTTATGTGCACCCGTATGATTTAAATCTTCTCTTTTTAAATATACTTTTGCATCAAGTTCTTCACTTATATTTTTTGCAAAATAAAGTGGTGTTGATCTTCCTACATACTCTTTTAAAAGCTCATTTACTTCAGTCCAAAAATCTTTATCAAACCTATATTTGTTGTACTGAGTTTCCAGTTCTATCAAAGATGGCATAAGTGTTTCTGGCACGTATCTTCCACCAAAAATTCCAAAATGTCCATCTATTGGGTCAAACTTACTTGGCTTTGGTATGTAAAAATCACTCATATTTTTCCTTTTTTAAACGCTAAGAACTGAGTAAACAGGTGCAATTTTACTAACTTTTTTTGCACCTTCTAAAAACTCTAAACTTAATATAAAACAGGCTTCAACAAGTTGAGCATTTAAATCAACAATAAGATTTGCAGCACAAACAGCAGTTCCACCACTTACTATAATATCATCCATCAATAAAACTCTTGGTTTTTCTTCATTGTTAAAAGCATCTTTATGAATTTCAATTTCATCAAATCCATACTCTAACTCATATTTTCCACATAAAGTTTCAAAAGGAAGTTTTCCTTTTTTTCTAATTGGCACAAAACCAATTCCTAATCTATCTGCTAAAATTGAACCAAAAATAAACCCTCTACTATCAACACCTGCAATATAGTCTAATTCATAGCTTTTATATCTCTGTTCTAAATGATTCATTAATAGTTTAAAAGCCTCTTTATTGTTTAAAAGTGTTGTAATATCTTTGAACACAACCCCATCATTTGGAAAATTATCCACACTTCTTATACTATTATATAAAAACTCTTTTTCTTGCTCATTTAAAAAAACTTTATTCATCTTTCCTACCTAATTATTTGTTTTGTTTGTAAATTCATTATCAATTATTTGACAAATTGTATGTATAAATAAAATATGCATCTCTTGTATTCGTGGAGTATTATCTGAAGCAACTACTACATTTAAATCACAAATTTCATTCATAGCTCCTCCATCTCTTCCACTTAAACCTAAAGTAGTGCAACCAAAATCTTTTGCAACATTAAATGCATTTATCACATTTGCACTATTTCCACTTGTACTAATACCTATTAGCAAATCACCTTTTTGAGCCAATGCTTCAACTTGTCTATCAAAAACTCTATCAAAACCATAGTCATTACCAATGGCTGTTAAAGCACTTGTATCTGTAGTTAATGCAATTGAAGGCAAACCTCTTCTTTCAGTTTTGTATCTTCCTGTTAATTCTGCTGCCATATGTTGAGCATCTGCAGCACTTCCACCATTTCCACAAATTAAAACTTTGTTTCCTCTTTTTAAAGTATCTACTACCATTAAAGAAGCTTTTTCTAAATCTTCTTGCATTGTTTGCATTACAGTTTGAATTGTTTCAAGATGAGATAGAAACTCGTTTTTTATAACTTCTTTCATAAGGCTGCTCCATTTATCTTTTCTATTGTTTTAGTTGTGCTTTTACCTTCAACAAATTCAACAAGTTTTGTTTGTTTTGCAATATCACTTCCAACTACTTGCTTTCCTTCATAATCTGCACCTTTTACTAAAACATCTGGGATTATTTTTTTTATAAGTTCATAAGGTGTATCTTCTTCAAAAATCACAACATAATCAACACACTCTAAAGCACTTAAAATATAAGCTCTATCATCTTGAGTATTGATTGGTCTTGTTTCACCTTTTAATCTTTTTACACTATTATCAGAGTTTAATCCTAAGATTAAAACATCTCCAAAACTCTTTGCAACATTTAAATAACTTACATGACCTTTGTGCAAAATATCAAAACACCCATTTGTAAAAACAATCTTTTTATTTTGAAGTCTAAGTCTGTTTGATATTTTTTCTATTTCATCAATATTTTTAATATGTAGCTCAATAGAACTTTTATGAAGGCTTGATTTATACTCTTCAATTTCATCTAAACAAACAGTTGCACTTCCAATTTTTCCCACAACAACACCAGCAGCTAAGTTTGCAAACTCCACACTTGAAGATAGGCTATTTTTTTGAGCCAAACTAAATCCAAGTGAAGCTAAAACAGTATCTCCTGCACCCGTTACATCGTAAACTTCTCTTGCAACTGTTGGCTTGATAACAACTTCATCATCTTGTAAAAAAGCAATTCCATCTTCACTTAGTGTTATCATAGATACTTCTAAAGAAGCAATGTTTTTTAATTTAACAAGTGCTTTTTTTAAAGATTCACTATCTTTTATTTGTATATTTGTTGCCTCTTGTGCCTCTTTCTTATTTGGTGTTAAAAGATATGAGCCTGAATATTTATCATACTCTTTACCTTTTGGGTCTACTAAAATCTTTTTGTTTTGATTTTTTGCACTTATTATTAACTCCTGACATAAGGCTTTTGTCAAAACACCTTTGCCATAATCAGAAAATAAAATTACATCAAAATCAGCAACAATTTCAATATATTTTTCAAACAACTCTTCTTGAGACTCTAAGGAAATATCCTCTTTGCTTTCATTATCATATCTGATAATTTGAGAATGAGAAGCCATAAGACGACTTTTTTTAGAAGTTTTTCTATTCTTTTCAACTACTAAAAAGTTAGTTGCACCAGCATCTTCTAACATTTTTTTAAGTTCATTTGCAGCTTCATCTTCACCAATTACACTTAAAACTGTAACACTACTTCCAAGAGAGATAAGATTATTTATAACATTACCTGCTCCTCCAAGTCTAGTAGTTTCATTTTGAATATCAACTACTTGAACAGGTGCTTCAGGTGAAATTCTTTCACATTTTCCCCACAAATAGTGGTCAATCATCAAATCACCAACAACTAAAATATTTGGTTTTTTTCCCATACACTCAACCTTCTTGTGCTAATATCTATTTTTTATTTTTAATTTCTGTTTCAAAAAGTTTTATAATTTCTGGAATATAAGCTTTTATTCCATCTTCTAATTCAAACTTTGGTTCATAATCAAGCATATTTTTTGCCTGTTCAATATTTGCTTCAGTGTGAAACTGGTATTGCCCAATATATGGATTTGGAATATATTGTGTACCATAATTTGTACCTAGCTCTTTTTGTAAAATATCAGCAATACTTTGAAAGCTTCTAGCTTTTCCTGTTCCAACATTGTAAATACCACTTTTTTTAGGATTACAAGCTTTTATGTTTGCTTGAATAACATCTTCAATGTAGATAAAATCTCTTAAAATTTTATCACTTCCTTCAAAAAGTTTTGGAGTATTTCCAGCTAATATTTGGTGACCAAATTGAACAATAGTAGAAGCTGTTTTATTTTTATAAAACTCTCTTGGACCATAAACATTAAAATATCTAAGTCCAACTATAGAAATATCTGCCCCAGCTTCAATATACTTTTGTGTGATATTATCCATCATAAGTTTTGAAAAACCATAAACATTTGCTGGAGCTTCACAACCAACAGTTTGAGGACTAGGTGCATCACCATATGTTGCAGCAGAACTTGCATAAATCATATTTGCATTATGACTAATTGCAATTTGTAGTAAATCTTCATATGCATTTACATTTGTTTGTATCATCAAATCTTGTTCATTAACAGTTGTGTCTGAAATTGCTGCTTGATGAAAAATATAATCAAACTTATACTCTTCTGCAAGTTTTCTTAATACTTTTCTATCATTAATATTTCCACTAATCACAACTCCATTAAAGCCTATTAAGTTTTTATAGTGACCAAAACTTTTTAAGTTACCATTGCTAAAAGTCTGTTCATTTCTAAAACAATCAAGAACTACAACTAAAGCTTTTGGAAAATTTTCTTGAAAATAAAAAGCTAAATTTGATCCAATAAATCCAGCTCCTCCAGTTATTAAAATTGCTTTATCATTAAAATCAATATCATTATAAATCATGTGTTAATCCATATATAAAAGTTGCAAGATTTTAGCTAAAAGTATGTTATAAGTTCGTTAGAGTTCGTGCGAATAAGAGAATTTTAGAAAAAGGTTAATATAATTACATTAATGAGACTTTTAGGAATAGCATGAAAAAAATATTTTTAACAACTTTTTTGATTCAGATCTTTTATATACTATTTGCACAAGATTTACAAAAAGCAAAATTATACGAAGATAATTTCGATGTAACAAACTGGGTTATGAGTGAAAAACTTGATGGTATTCGCGCATATTGGGACGGGAAAAACCTGTATACAAGAAAAGGCAATAAAATATATGCTCCTTCTTGGTTTACAAAAGATTTTCCGCCATTTAAACTAGATGGTGAGTTGTGGAGTGGTCAAAATGAATTTGAAAGCATTCAATCAACTGTTCTTACACAAAAGCCAAATAATAATTGGCAGAAAATAACTTACAATATTTTTGAACTGCCAAATGCAAATGGAAATTTTTTTCAAAGATTAGAAAAACTAGATAAATGGTTACAAAAAAATCCAAACTTATATTTAAAAATTATTCCTCAAATAAAAATCAAAAACAACAGTGAGGTTCAAATATTTCTACAAAAAGTTCTTGCAAAAAATGGCGAAGGAGTTATGATAAAAAATCCAAATCTCTCTTACAAACAAAGTTTAAACAATGCCTTACTTAAACTTAAAACTTTTCAAGATAAAGAAGGAGTTGTGATAGGGCATAATTATAATAAAGATGGAAGTTTTAAAAGTTTAATTGTGCAATTAAGTAATAAAACAACTTTTAATTTAGGTGGTGGATTTTCTAAAAATCAAAGAGAAAATCCTCCTAAAATTGGCTCTGTTATTACTTTTAAATATTATGGGCATACAAAAAACGGCAAACCAAAATTTGCATCATTTAGGCATATAAGAGAAGATTTTAAATTTAGCTATGACAATTAGTATAAGCTACTTTGTACATTTTACCAAATTTGCACGTAAAACACCGTCATTCATGTCGGTGATGTAAGCACACTAAATAATATTGCAATT
>CAYJFN010000049.1:0-9771 GCA_964369325.1 uncultured Arcobacteraceae bacterium | reverse complement strand
GGGAGCATATTGTTCCAGCTCATAACTTTGGAAAACACTTGCCTTGTTGGCAAAAAGGGGGAAGAAAAGCTTGTCAAAAAGACCCTACTTTTAGAAAAATGGAAGCAGATATGTATAATCTTGTTCCTGCTATTGGTGAAGTAAATGGGGATAGAAGTAACTTTAAATTTGGTGCTAATACTCCAAAAGTGGGGATGTATGGGGTTTGTCAAATGCAAGTTGATTTTAAAAATAAAAGAGCCTTTATAAAAGATGATATAAAAGGAGATATTGCAAGAGCTTATTTGTATATGAGTGAAACTTACAATATGAGACTCTCTTCACAAGAGAAAAAACTTTTTGAAGCTTGGAATAAACAAGACCCCTTGTGCGAATGGGAAATAAAAAGAAATGAAAGAATAGCTAGGTATCAGCTATAATAAATCTTGTATAGCTTAACTAAATTTCGCTATCCAAGAAATAAATCCAATTAGTCCACCAAAGACTGCACCCCAAACAACAAGCCAACCTAAATGCTCTTTTATCATTTGTTGTACAATTTGTTTGACCATTTTAGGTGTTAATTCATCAAGTCTTTTATTTACTATTAAACTAACCTTTTCATAAATATCATCACTGATATTGCTATTTCCAAGGCTTTCATGAAGTGCTTGTTGAAAAGAATCATTTTTTGAGATTTCTACAAGAGAGTTTTGAAGTTTGTTAATAAAAGGCTCTTTTAATGGTTCAAGTGCAGCCTCACCTCCAAACATACCAAGCATTCCACCAAAAGGTGACTCAAGGACTGCTTTTTTTAGAGAATCAAAAGCAGGTGAAAAATCTGTTTTTTCTAAAATTGGAGTTAGATTAAAACTTGATTTATTTCCACCTATTTCTTCTTCAAAAAATCTTTGCAAGTTTTCTTTTGTAAAAAATTCATTCATTATAAGTGAATGAATCCCTTCTTTAAACTGAGTAAATCTTTGCTCAATTACTCCACTTCCATAAAAAAATGGAATTTTTTCAAAAAGCATATGAACTGCAATTGCATTTGTTAAAGCACCACTTAGTGCAAACATTCCTACAGAAAAAAGTAATTCATTTTTTAAAAAGTATCCTATAAGTGTAATTAATAATGCTAAAAAGTTAGCTATATATGATTTATTCATCCCTGCTCTTGTGTAATATATGCTTCTTTAACCAAACCTTGTCCAACTTCAAAATTTTGAACTACGATATGCTTTAAGTTAAACTCATCTAAAGTCTCTTTTTCTGTACATTTTGTAACTTTTACAACTGTCTTTTCATGAACTTCTAAGTCTTGCAAAGACTGACAAATAGAACTAACTTGTTCAAAGTTATCAATTGCAACAATAATTACTGAAGTCTCTTTTATTTTGACTGATTCTAAGATATGTTTATGAATTGCATTTCCATAAATAATAGGCTCACCCTCAACTCTTCCTTGTTCAAAATATGTTAAGTTGTGCTCTATAATAATGTACTCTTTTTTATCTTTTTTTAGTTTTTTTACAACCTCTTGCCCTAAGTTACCATATCCAAGTACAACAATATGATCTTTTGTATTTTCATCTACTTGCAAAACATTACAAACCATCATACTATCTTCAGGAATAACTCTTGCAGCCATTCGTGTAAGATTTTTTAGAACTATTGGTGTAAGCACCATAGAAATAACAATCGTTACGATTAAAATCTGAGAATAAACTGGGTCTATTAATTGGTTGTTTCTAGCTAATTCTAGAACTGCAAGCGAAAACTCCCCTATTTGTACCAAAGAAATTGCAGTTTTAAATGCTACTCTTTTTGTCTCATCTATTCTTACAATTGTATAAATAATAAAATACTTAACTATAACTAATATAGGTAAAAGAAGTAAAATAATATAGGCATATTGGTAAATTACCTCAAAGTTTATTTGCATACCAACAGTAATAAAAAATATTCCTAACAAAATATTTCTAAATGGAGTAAGGTCCGCTTCTACTTGATGTTTAAACTTTGTCTCAGCAATCATCATACCCGCAACAAAAGCTCCAAGAGAATATGAAAAACCAAAATAATAAGCCAAATATGATGAACCAATAGCTACTGCTAAAACTGAGGCTACAAAAAGTTCATCAGACTTAGTTTTTGCCACATGGTCAAAAAATGGTTCTATTAGAAACTTTCCTGTTAAAAATAAAACTACAATAAGTCCAATTGCAGCAGCACCAGTGTGTAAAACGATAGTAAATATATTTGCGTCATCTTGCATTGCAAAAATAGAAATCATAAGTAAAATAGGAATTACAGCAATATCTTGCATGATTAAAATTCCTAAAACTCTTTTTCCGTAAGGTTTATTTATCTCTTTTGTCTCATTGAAAGTTTTTAAAACAATTGCAGTTGAAGATAAAGCAAGTGCAGCACCTATTACCATAGATGTTTTAAAATCAAAATTTAAAACATAGTGACAAATAACATATACAAACACAGTTGTTACAAAGATTTGTAAACTTCCTGTTACAAAAACCTCTTTTTTCATTTTTACAAGTGCTTTAAATGAAAATTCAAGCCCTATTGTAAACATAAGAAAAACTACACCAAACTCGGCTATTTCTCTTAAATCATGATTATTTACAGCTTCATGTAACTCAAACATATATGCAATAATAGTTCCTGTAAAAATATATCCAATAATAGTTGGTAGATGAAACTTTTTAAGTATTAAATTCACAAATACTGCAATAAAAATAGTAGAAACAATAATTCCAATCATTCAAATACTCCTAATAAACTATAATGCATCTGTTTATATCCCTCTTTTCTCTTTCTATAAGCAGAGTTTAACATAGCATTTTTGCTGTCTAAAAAATCAATTGCCAAACAATCTTGCCCATCTCTTCCAACTCTTCCTAAATACTGCACTAATCTTCCATAATAAGATATTGGAGTTGCAAAAATAATTGTATTTAAGTGCGGAAAATCGATTCCCTCGCCAAAAAATGATGTTGTTGCAAGAATTAATTTTGCGTTACTTACTTGTAACATATTTTTGCTTTGTTCTTTTTTATTTTGGTTGCCATGAACACTCAAATATGTCACTTTGTGAAGTTCTAAAAGCTTTTCAAGCTCGCTTATATGCTCTAACCTATCTGTTAAAACTAAAATTGTTCTATCTTTATTTTGAATTATTTGTTCTAATATTTGATTGTTTCTATTACTATCTAAACAAATTTCATTTATAAGTTGTGCATAATTATCTGCAGTTGATTCAAACTGTGTTTTGATTACTTTTACTTTATTAGTACGACTTTTTTTAGCTTTAAAAGAGTATGCAATATTTCCTAATTGTTGAAACAAAATTGGCTCAAGAGCATCTTTTCTATTTGGTGTTGCACTAAGTCCTAAAAGATACTTCCCTTTAAACTGTTTTATAATTTGCTCAAATGTAACTGCAGGTATATGATGACACTCATCAACTATTACAAAAGAGTAGTTTAAAACTAATTCGGGCTTGTTTTTTAGACTTTGCATAGTTGCAACATCTAATTTACCATTTAAACCATTTTTACCTTTTCCTAAATATCCAATATCTTTTTTAGCTAATCCAAAATATTCACAAAATCTATCAATCCATTGTTCAAGTAGCATGTTTTTGTTTACTATTACTAATGTAGTTGCTTGTCTTAACTCAACCATTTTAGCACCTATTAATGTTTTACCAAATCCAGGTGGGGCTACACAAATTGAAAAATCATACTTTTTAAGTGAGTTTATAGCTTCAATTTGTTCTTGTCTTAAAGTATATAAAATTTTAGAAAATTCTCTTTTTTCATAAACTCTTTTATCTACTAGCTCATACTTAACATTGCTATTTTCAAACAACTCTTTAACTTTTTGCCACAATCCTCTGGGAAGTTTTAAAAAATTATTTTGTTCTTCATAAGATTGAATTTTTTTAGGTGTATTATAAAGTGGTCTTCTAAGACTTAAAAGTATTTTTATTTGTGGATTATCAAAAGTTGCATATGATTTTAAAAGATTTAACAATGATTTTGATAAGTCTTTTGTAGAAATATAAAGGGCATCATTTATATATATTTTTAACTTATTTACTGGGTATACAATATCATCAAAAACACAAAGAGTATTTGATTCTTCATACTTTTTAATTAAACATCCAATATCTTTAAAATCCATTTTTTTGATATTTTTTAAATAACTCCACTGATCTTGTACAATTTTCATAGAATTTTCATCTGTAAAAACTGTTTTCTGCTCTTTTCTATGCTTTAAATACAAAGGTAACTCAACACATTTTCCTAAGTTGCCTGCATTAGAAAATTCTTGGTTAGGAAAGATTTCACCACTTATTTGAGCTTGAATTAAAAGTTCTTTTCCTAATAAAAATACTTTTTTTGCTTCGACTAAATAATTGAAAAATATCCAAACTTTAAAATCACCACTTGAAGTTATCTCAAAACTAGCTTGTATCGAATGTTTTTTTAGTACACTATTTAGCTTGTTTTTATCACCTTTTATAATTTTCAAAACCAAATATTTGCATTTATTTTGTTCTAAAATAGGATAAGTTGCTATATATTCTTCGCCTCTTAAATGTTTTTCTATTACTTGATTTGACAGTGGTAAGTAGTCATCTTTTTTAAAAGTTTGAACAGCAGGATAAAATCTCTCTTGTAAAGTTTGCTTACTTTTCCAAAGCTTTGCATAAATATCACACCTGCCAACAAATAAAATCTTAAAAAGCTCTATTTTTTCATCTTTTGATAATTTTTCTGGTTTTTGATTGATTACTAATTGAGATTGAAGTTGTGAAATTTCTTTTTCTATTAATTTCTTTTGTTCTAATAGTTGGTTTAAACGATTTTGAATGTCAATCATTTTACTATTATTTTTCGTTTAATTCAATTCTTTCTTCAATACTCTCTTTTACGTGCGAGTATCTACCTGTAAATGTATAATTTTTCAACTTCCCTTGTCCTTCAAATATTCCATCTGGTTCTATTACCAAGTGATTGTATTTTAATTCACCTTTTACTTTTCCATGTTTTAAAATGGTTATATTTTCACAATCTACTTTTCCATCAACATATCCATTTACTGAAATATTTTGTGCTTCTATTTTTCCATAACATTCACCTGTTTTTCCAATAATAACATGCTTTGCCATAGAAATAACACCTTCAAACTTTCCATCTATATGAATAATTCCTTCTGTTTTTATCCCACCAATTATATGAGCACCATTTGGAATTACTGTGGCTGTAATTTGTTCATTTGGTTTGCTATTAGTTCCACTAAAGATTCCCATTCAACTCTCCTTTGTGCTTCAAATATTGATTCATAATTTTTTAAATCCCACTTCATAAATGACCAAGGGTTTAACACCTTTTGGGCATATTTTACTTCATAATGCAAATGTGGACCTGTGCTAATTCCTGTATTTCCACTTAGTGCTATTTGTTGCCCTTTTTTTACAACATCACCAACTTTTAGTTTTGTTGAGTCTAAATGTGCATAAACTGTTTCAAATCCATAGTGGGGGGCGATCATTATAACTTTACCAAACCCCCCTCTATCTTTGTTTTGCACGTATTTTACAACACCATCTGCTGTTGTAAAAACTGGTGTTCTCATTTTTGCCCGTAAATCAATTCCATTGTGATGATGTCTTGTTTTTCTAACAGGGTGAATTCTGTAGCCTTGATGTGCAGTAACATGAGTTTCTGCAAGAGGACTTCCACTTGGAATAACCTGCAACATATAAGCTTTTTGTTGCATATCAATTTTGGCTAATGTCGCTCTTTGAATTAAAGTTGTTTTATCATCGCCATCAATTCCAATGAGCTCTTCAATATCATCAAGCTTTACACTTAATTCTTCTATATCTTTTATTTTATCTTTAATTTGCATAGAATATAAAGAATTTTGAGCTTTTAGCTTACTTTCTTGCTCTTGTAAAATACCTATTTGTGTCTCTTTTTCTTGTGTTATATCTTTTATATCATCTCTTAAAGTATTTATAAACCAAAAAGACAACACTAAAATAAGAATTACAATTGGAACTAAAAATACAATTGATTTTTTTATAAACTGGTGAACATTGTACGATTTTGTACCATTTATATCTGATACAGTTATTATTAGTCTATTTTTCATTATACTCTTTCAAAAAATTCTCAACAACTAAAAATGAACCAAAAACTAGGTACTCTTTATCATCTTCAATTGTTGTAAAAGTTCCATTCCTTAAGCTTAATTCATTACATACATTTATAATGTTTTCTTTTTTTGCTACTCTTTTATCTTTAAAATCTATAATCAAAACTTCATTAATAATTGGCTTTAATATTTCCAATATTTTTTTATAGTCTTTATCTTCTAAACTATTATATACTAGCGAAACTTTCTTGTTCTGCTTGTTAAATTCTTCAAAAATAACTTTTGCAGCCAAGGGATTATGTCCAACATCAATTGTTATATTTGGTGCTATTTTTTGGCATCTTCCAAATAGTTTTACATCTTTAAATAGTCCTACATCTATGGGCAATTTTAAATATCTACAAGCAGATAATACAAGGTTCAAATTTTCTTGTAAATATGATGGAAATTGCTTTAAAGAAGATGTATCAAACTCTTGTGCTTTTTCATATTTATACTCTTGTGCTTTTTCATAGACTTCTTTATGTTTTTGTTTGTTAACTATCATGAAATTATCACAAGCTCTAAGTTTTGTAGATGCAATTTCAGAAATTGTATTTCCTAAGAAACTTTGATGATCAAAATCTATTGCAGTAATCAAACTTAAGTCATTTTTGATTACATTTGTTGCATCAAACTCACCACCAAGCCCAGCTTCTAAAACCAAATAATCCATATTTGAGCTTAAGCAAATTGCCAGTAGTGTTGTATATTCAAAATAAGTTAGCTTTTCAATAAGCTCTTTTGGTAAAATTTCTTGTAGTTTCGAATGAGCTTCATGTAAAAGTTCATCACTTACATCACTACCATTAATCCAAACTCTTTCATTAAATTTAAGAATATGAGGAGAAGAGTAATGTAAAGTTGTAAAATTTAGTTTATTTAAATAATGAGCTAAAAATCTTCCTGAACTTCCTTTGCCATTTGTTCCAACAATATGTATAACATATGGGAGTTTCACATACTTATTTAGAACACTCCATGCTTCTTTTATCACATCATAATCTATTTTGTCATAATAAAGAGTTTTTTTATTTAAGAACTCGCCTAAATCATTAATTATCATTTACACTTTGCTCATTTAATTTAGTTTGAGGTTTTTTTCTAAATGTTTCTACAGCAATTTTTGACATAACTTCTTCTAAGGCTTTACTTGAAGCATTTCTTATTGCATCAAATCTTTGTATTTCTGTAATTTCATCTTGTCCATCTACACTAAAATCATGAATTCCACTTACAGTAACGCTACCTTTATCAGTGTTTGAGCTATAATTAACATCTATGTTTACATGTGCTCTATATAATTGCTCAAATCCATCTTCATCATATTGTAAAACTTGCATTGACACACTATTTAATTTCAAATAAAAGAGTGTATCAGCTATTGATTTATCATAAACCAATTTTGCACCAAATCTGTTTATTAATATTTCAGTCATAGTATCTTTAATAATTACAGAGTTTTTAGGGTCTTCAATACTTATATGCATATCTACAAAAACATTTCCTTTAACTTTTTGCTTAGCATAATGTGATGTTGGTTTATATCCACAGCCTACCAAAAAAATTGCAAATGTTAATAATACTATGACTCTTTTCATTGCACTTTACCCTTTAACAACAATATTAACTAACTTATTAGGAACTAAGATTTCTTTTATTATCTCTTTATCTTGAATATATTTTTCAATTTCAAGTTTTGCTAAATCTAAAATTTCTTCTTTTGAAGCAGTCGGCGAAACTTCAATTTCTGCTCTTTTTTTACCATTTACAGTAACTGCTAAAAAGATTGTATCTTGCTTAAATACCTCTTCTTTAATAACCAATGGTTTATCAAAGTTTATTTTGTTAAATAAATTTTCACTTATTTCCCAACATAAATGAGGGATAATTGGCTCTAACCCTCTGCCCATATTAAAGGATTTTTTTGCACTTGTAGTGCATTAAGAGCTTCCATTGACGCAGCTATTAATGTATTAAAAGCATATGTTTTTGCAAAGACTTCTTCTGACTTTTTTAAAGCTTCATATACTTTTCTTCGTGCTTCTTTTTCTTCTTTATTTAAAGAAGCTTGACTAATATTTTCTATTTCACAAATTGTCTCAAACCCTACTAAATCTGATTTTTGAGCAAATTTTTTAATAAATCTAAATGCACCTTCAACTGCACTATCATTCCACTCTAACTCTTTTGTAGGAGGAGCTGCGAACATCATAAATAATCTTGCAGTGTCTGCTCCATATTGTTCAATAATTTTATCAGGGTCAACTACATTTCCCTTAGATTTTGACATTTTTGCACCATCTTTTAAAACCATCCCTTGAGTTAATAGTCTTTTAAATGGTTCATTTGAATTTGTATAACCTAAAGTTTTAAGCACTTTTGTAAAGAATCTTGCATAAAGAAGGTGTAAAATAGCGTGTTCTATTCCTCCAATATATTGGTCAACATCCATCCAATAGTTGCTGTCTTCAATATTAATTCCTTCTTTGCTCCAAGACTTTGGATTTGTTGCATATCTTAAAAAATACCAGCTTGATTGAACAAAAGTATCTAAGGTATCTGTCTCTCTAATTGCTGCTTTTCCACATTTTGGGCAAGAGCAGTGTTTCCATGTTGGATGAGTATCTAAAGGATTTCCTTGTCCTGTTATTTCCACATCTTCAGGAAGTGTAATTGGTAAATTTTCAATTTTCTCTGCTACTAATCCACAATTTTCACAATGAACAAAAGGAATTGGAGCACCCCAATATCTTTGTCTTGAAACTCCCCAATCTCTTAGCTTATAGTTGATTTGTTTTTTACCTAGTGAGTTTTTTTCAAAATGATAAATAATCGCTTTTTTTGCTTCATTTGTCTTTAAGTTATTAAAGCCTTCACTATTGATTAAAATTCCTTGTGCAGTGTATGCCTCTTTTAGTCCAAATTGTTCTTCATTTTCACTTCTTACAACTTGTTTCATTGGTAAACTATACTCTACTGCAAACTCAAAATCTCTTTGGTCATGTGCAGGAACACACATAACAGCTCCTCCACCATAAGAAGCTAAAACAAAATTTGCTACCCAAACAGGAATTTTTTCATTTGTTAAAGGATGAATTACATCAAGCTCTAAACTAACTCCCTCTTTTGGCATCATAGAACGCTCTTTTTCTGTATGTTTTAGCATTCCTTTTATAATCTCTGTTTTACTTGGGCTTAATAAGTTATTTTCAAGCATATACTGTACGATTGGATGTTCAGGAGCAATTGCAGAGTAAGTAACTCCGTAAATTGTATCTGGCCTTGTTGTAAAAACATTATAATAATTGAAGTTTTTATTTAGTTTATATCTTGAATCCAAATCTAAATTAAATGTAAATTCTAGTCCTTCACTTCTACCTATCCAGTTTTCTTGCATTGTTAAAACTTGACTTGGCCATTGGTTTTCTAATAATTTTAAATCATCAAGAAGCTCTTGAGCATATTTAGTAATACCAACATAATATCCTGGCATCTCTTTTTGCTCAACTTCATTTCCACAACGCCAACAACATCCCTCTTCTACTTGCTCATTAGCTAAAA
>CAYJFN010000048.1:0-9775 GCA_964369325.1 uncultured Arcobacteraceae bacterium | reverse complement strand
GCACCATAAACTACAATTTTGTTGTTCTTTTCCATCCTATATCCTTTAAGTTACAACAAAATATTAATATTTTTATAAGGAAAATTTATTGACTTAAGTCAATAAATGAAGTTTAGTCTTCTTGAGAACCTAAAAGTTGGGAGTTCTTTTTTATAGAATTATTTTTTTATATATAGTTTTTTTATAGTAAAAATTTAAACTCTATTATCAAAAATTTAAATTTAAGTTATAATTAAGGAAAATATCTTATCCAATAAGATTGATTATTAAAATTATGATTTACCCTCTTTTTAAAATTATATCTCCTATATTTTTATTTATAGAATCTGCAACTACATTACATTTTACTTTAAAAATAAAAAATATTTTATTGTTATTTTTGCTCTCTAAACACTCGTAATTTCCCATTCCTTTAGAAATAATTAGTTCAGAATTATTGAAAATTTCTAAAAACTCTTTTGATGCACGAGATAGTTCGCATCCAGGAGTATCAACTCCAGAACTTATGACTTTTGCATATTTGTCAATTCCAATTTGTAAAGCCTCTTTAGTTGTTATATCATTTATAATAGGCTTTCCTCTTGTTGCGTATGTTAAGTCTTTGTCTGGATATAGTTGTTTAATAGTTTTAATAAGAATTTTATCAAAAACATTTTCACCTGCGTTATCTGCAAGTATTAAAATTGATTTTTTTTCTTCTATATTTTCTTTAAGAGTTTTGTAATCATCTACTGCAAAATTGGTTTCAAAAACTTTATTTATTTCATCTTCTAAGCTAAATTGTTCTTTAGCTCCAAAGTCTATCACATTTCCAGCAACACTTGCTTTTATTGCGGTGAAAAGTTTGTCTTGCGAGTTTTCAATTTTTTTATGTACAAAAGGAAGAAATTCTATGGCATTTTGAATAGATTGTTGTTTTAATTCTTCTAATGGATCATTTGAGTTAATTTGCATTGCTAAATACTCATAAACATCTTTTGCTACATATGGAGGTGTTTTGTTAAAACAAAATGATTTTGATTTTTCTAAAATTGCTTTTTTTATAGTGTTAGATTTGTTTTCATCGACATTAAGTAAAACTAATGCCTTGTCAATTTGTCCAATAATACATTCAACACAATCATTTGTTATATTCATATAAAATTTCTTTAATTATAGTTTGTGAACTATAATTAAAGTATAAAAAAAAGAGAAAAAAGAAAGGTTTCTTTTAAATAGTTGGAATTTATAAAAAAATGTAAAGCATAGATTAATACAGTTTAAGTAAAATTCCAAAATTTTAAAGGAGAAAATAGATGACAAAAGATAAATTTCTTAACATGATGAAAGTAACTAGAGACTCTAGATGGTTTTCAAACTTAACAACTATCATAATTATTGTATATGCTTCGGTTTTGGGATTTAAGACATTAGAAGAAGCTTCACAGCCCTATGGAAATATTTTATATATTTTTGATTGGATTATTACAATTTATTTTATTGTAGAAATTGCTATAAAAATGATAGCAGAAGAGAAATGGACAAACTATTTTAAAAGTGGATGGAATATTTTTGACTTTTTTATAGTTGCAGTCACTTTAATTCCTTTAGAAAATAGTTCATTTGCTGCGATTGCAAGACTTATGAGGGTATTTAGGATTCTACGGTTATTTACTGCTAGACCTGAACTTAAAAAAATTATTGATATGCTTATAAAGGCAGTTCCATCTATTGTGGATATTGTTATTTTGATGTTTATAATTTTTTATATTTATGCAATTATAGGAAGCTTTGTCTTTCAAGATTTAAAGTCAGGATTATGGAATGACTTTTTAGTTTCAATGCTAACTTTATTTAGAATACTTACATTTGAAGATTGGACAGATGTAATGTATGAGGCTATGGAAATTTACCCTTGGGCGTGGGTATATTTTGTTAGCTTTGTTATTATTGCTGCGTTTGTATTTTTCAACTTGTTTGTTGCAGTTATTATTGGAGAAATGCAAAAGTTGCAAGATTCGGATATGAAAAAAGAAATACACGAAGAGCATGAGAAAATTGAGCTACTTTTAAGAGAAGTTCAAGAGCTAAA
The DNA here is from genome assembly GCA_964369325.1 of uncultured Arcobacteraceae bacterium. GTDB lineage: Bacteria > Campylobacterota > Campylobacteria > Campylobacterales > Arcobacteraceae > Marinarcus. The sequence continues at coordinate 7,704 of CAYJFN010000048.1, read as the reverse complement.
AGCGCTTATAAAAGAGCAAAGAAAAGATTTAAACTAACTCTTTAAAAAGAGTTGTTTAAATTAATTAAAAAAAGTAGAGAATTCGTCATCTAAATATTCATTGATTTTATTTAAAAAAACATTAAATTCTACATTTCCTTCTTTTTCAAAAAGAACAATCTCTTCTCCATAATCATTTTGAATAAAATGATTTGGTTGAGAGGTAACTTTTCTGTATAAAGATTGAATATCAATTGGAGATTCATCTTTATTGTATAAAAACCATTTACAAGTACAATCTTCAATTCTAATAAGCCCAAAAGTTTTTTGCTCATCAACATAATCTTGAATAGTACCATTTTCAAACGTTGCACCTACAACTATGTCATTTTCATTTAATATTGATTCCATATTTTACCTTTTTGTAAATTTTCTATTATCATCTCGTTTTGTTGTCTTTTTTGATTTTTTTGGTTTATCTTTTTGTGCTATTTTTTGCTTTGGCTTTTTCTGCTTCAAACCTTTTTTTTCACTTAATTTTTTATTTACTACTTTTCTTTGTCTTGGTTGTTTTTCTGCAAGTTCAAATCCTTCAACTACAACTCTTGGAAGATTTAGAATTAAATCTTTTTCAATTTCTGCCATTAGCTTATATTCTTTAACACAAAGTAGTGTTAAAGCAACTCCAGCATTTCCAGCACGCCCAGTTCTTCCAATTCTATGGGTGTAATCTTGAGTACTTTGAGGTAAATCAAAGTTTATAACGTATGGTAACTCTTCAATATCAATCCCACGTGCAGCAATATCTGTTGCAACTAAAACACGAATTTCTCCTGCTTTAAATTTTCTTAAGGCTCTTGCTCGTGCTGGTTGTTTTATGTCGCCATGAATACCAAGTGAACTTAATCCGTCTAAATTTAGTGTTTCAACTATCAAATCAACACTTGCTTTTGTATTTGTAAAAACTAATATTTTATGAAGATTTTTTGAGCCAATTAAATAAGAAAGTAGTTCTAGCTTTTTTTCTTGATCTACTTTTATGATTTGTTGATCAATTATTTCAACACTACTTCTTTGTGAAGATACCTCTACGACGACTGGTTCATTCAAAAACTCTTTTGCTAATTTTTTAACATTTTGTGTAAGAGTTGCACTAAACATTAAAACTTGCCTATATGAACTAATATATGAAAATATTTTTTTTATATCTTCAACAAATCCCATATCAAGCATAGTGTCTGCCTCATCTAAAACAATACTATTTACACTTTTTAAATCAATACTTTTTGTTTCGCATAGTTCAAGAAGTCTTCCTGGTGTTGCTATAACTATATCAACACCTTTTTGTATTTTTTGGCTTTGTTCTTTTGCACTAACTCCCCCACTTGCTAGCCCGTATGAGATATTTAAATGTCTTGAGTAGTGAGAGATATTTTTTGCAATTTGAGAAGCTAGTTCTCTAGTTGGCACTACTATTAAAGAACGTAAAACAGCACTATTTACATCTTCCTTTTTATCAAGAGTTAGGTTCTGGATAATTGGTAGAACAAAAGCTGCAGTTTTTCCTGTACCACTTTGTGCAACTCCTAAAACATCTTTTTTCTTTAGTGCAATAGGAATAGCTTTTTTTTGAATAGGTGTTGGTTTTGTGTAACCTTCTTCTTCTAAGGCTTTAATTATGTTATCTAATAAATGAAGTGTTTCAAACGCTTTGATGGTATTTTCCTTAAGTTTATATATTGCGATTATAGCAGAATTTTATTTGCAAAGTATTATAAAAAAATTTTTTTTATTTTAAAACCAAAAATTATAAGTGATATTATGCGAATTTCCTAAGAAGTAAACAAGAATTTAATATTATTTTTGTACAATTTAAAATCTTATTTATAATGGGAGATAATGAATATGAAAAAGTTAGATGTTATTAGTAATAAAATACAAAACAACAATTCAAACTACTTTGGAAGAGGGCATTTTGAGACCATTATTAAAGATAATTCAGAGCAAATTTTAACTTGGTTTGAAGAGCTTGTTCCTGTTCAAGAACAGATAAAAGAACTTATACTTTTGGGTTGTGTAGATTTACAAAAAAGAAATTATGTAAGAATTGTTACAAAATTATTTCCACAAGAGTATTCTCAATTTATAGCAATGAATATTATTTTAAGAGATATAGATAGCATTACTGCAGTTTTTAAAGGTATTTTTGACACAAGAACACAATATGACACTCTTTTAAATCATGGAAAATTGAAATTTCCAGGTAAACACCAAAAATATGTAGACTTTCATACCTATCAACAGTTTGTTACCTTTTATAAAGAGGATTTAATAAATAGAGCTATCAATTTTGAAATTGATAAAGCTATAAATATTGAGCCAAATCAACAATATATTTACAATGTTCATGCTAAAAAAGATGAAGTTGTTACTAAGGAAGAGATTTGTGAAACAAAACAAGAAGAAATTTTAGAAGAAGCACAAAAAACACAAGAACATATTGATGAAACTTCATTACATCAAAGTGATAATAAAGAGCCTTCAAAAGAAAAAACTAATTGGATGAAGGTATTGTTAAAAGGTGTTTAACAAAATAAATTTAGAATAGGAGAAAATTATGGCAAAAGCAAAAGAACACCATTTTGATATTTCAGCAAAACTTGATATGCAAGAGATGAAAAATGCAGTAATACAAGCACAAAAAGAGATGGAAACAAGATATGATTTTAAAGGTATAACAAAAGAACTTACACTAAACGAGGGAACTAAACTTGTTACAATTGTTAGTGCAAGCGATAACAAAGCAGATGCAATTTATGATATTTTGATTTCAAAAATGAATAAGCGAAGTATTTCTATTAACTCACTTGAAGAGATTAAAAAAGAAGATTCAAGTGGTGGAAATAGAAAATATAGCTATAAAATTGTTGATACAATTGAAAAAGATGAAGCAAAACAGATTCAAACTGAGATAAAAAACTTAAAACTAAAAGTTACAGCAGTAAATCAAGGCGATACAATAAGAGTAACAGGTAAAAATCTTGATGATTTACAAGCTGTTATGAAACATTTAAGAAGTTTAAGTTTAAAAGCACCATTAGTTTTTGATAATTTTAGATAAAGAAGAATCTTTAGAAGATTCTTCTTTAAGTGTTATTTGTAATAATTAAGGCAATTTGCATATTTCCTTCTTCTGTATTGATAACTTCTAAATTTGATTGAATTCCAATTTTCAAAGATGCTAAATGTGTATGAACACTATTTAGAATATGCCAGAATTTTTCATTAAACGGAGTTACTATTTTTTTAATTTTTCGTTTTTTAACAATTTCAGTTATTATATCAATTGCATGTAGATAAAATACCTTATTTTTTCCTCTTTGAACTCTATATGATTTCATCAACTCTAAATTTCCTTGAAAAGCACTTTTTTCAAAACTAGATAAAATTGGACTATTTTCAATCTCCTTTATCTCATTATAGAGCTTAGTAAGATACAAATTTGACTCTTTATCAATGATTGATTCAAGTTTTGGATAGTATGAGAAAATTACATTTTGTATTTGTTCATCATTTAATCTTTTAGTTTGTATGTCATATTCATAACTATTGTTAGCTACCGTATCATGGTCAATTGCTTGAAGAATTTGAATAGCAAAATTTAAATAAACATACTTATCTTCTTTTCCATCTTTAAAAGATATACCATGTTGAGAAATAATTGGTTTTGGACCTACATATTTTAACTGCATAATAACCTCTTTATGTTAGTTTTAATAATTATTTGTAGATAATTATTATTGTATAATTCTACTTAATAAAGGCTAAGTGTGAAAAATATTATAAAAGAGTTTAAAACAACTACTTTAGAAAGTTTTAAATTTGTTAAACCACTTTGTTTAACGTATAATCAAAATGGAAAAAATAAGAAATGGGAAGCTGTAAAAAGTTTCGATAGTGTGGCAGTTTTGTTATATCATAAAGATTTTGATTCCTTTTTACTTGTAAAACAGTTTCGAGCACCAGTTTATTTGAATAACCCTGATGTTACTTATACATATGAACTATGTGCAGGAATTATTGACAAAGATAAATCTTTGGAAACCATAGTTCAAGAAGAGATTTTAGAAGAGTGTGGGTATGAAGTTTGTGTAAGTCAAATTGATAAAATAACATCATTTTACACAAATGTTGGTGTCTGTGGAGCAAAACAGCATCTTTATTTTGCAACTATTAGTGAAAATATGAAAAAACATAGTGGTGGTGGAATACAAGATGAAGAAATAGAGCCATATTTTTTAAAATTAGAAGATGCTAAAAAGTTTATATTAGATGAAACAAAAGCAAAAACTCCAGGACTTATATCTTCTTTTTATTGGTTTTTTGATAATAAAATTAAATAAAAGAGTTAATTATTATAAACTCTTTTATTATCTACTTTTTTAATCTGTGAGAAGTTGTCTAAATAGTCTAAGTAAGCAATTAAATATTTTCTACTTAAAGAACATTTTTCTTTAAAATTATTTATATCTATATAAGTGTCATTTTTTATAATATCTTTCATAAGAGCAACCATTTTAGATAAACTACTTGCATGTATAAAAATATTGTGTTGCAGTCTTATGACTTGTTTTTTTGCACATAGACTTTTTAATATATCATCACCTAATTTTCTATCTAAATCTAGTTCATCATAGATATTATAAGGTGCAGTTGGAGCTAAATCCTCTTCTTCTAATTTTTTAGCAATAATATCTTCTAAACTCTTTTGAAAATTCTCTTTTATGTTTGCACTTTTGTAAAGGTTATTTTCTTTGATTAAAAACTCTTCACATTCAAGCTCATCAAGAGCAAGTTGTATAAAACTTGTAGTTGCCCATTTTAACCTTAGTTGAATTGCTGCATTTGAAAGTAGGGCATAGTTGTTTTTTTCATAGATAGCTTTAATCTGGTTTTTTATTTCATCTTTTGTGCTTATTGGGTAAATAACTAGCTCTTTTTCATCACAAAATGAGTTTTCCAAATCTTTTGCAAACTCTATTGCCTCTTTATGACTAAGTGCAAATCTTTGAGTTGAAGATACTAATCCAAGCCCTTTTTTGTGGACGCTTAGTAAAGTTTGGTAAGCTCTGGTTATATCATTTTCAAATAAGCAGTTAAGAAGTAGTTTTTTTTGTGCTTTTTTCATAGGGTCATTTATAGAGTTTAAAACAAATCCCCCAGCTATTGTATTGTTTGCTTCTCTTAAAATAAGCTTTTCTTTATAAATACTATATAAATTCTCTTTTGCTTTTAGTATTGCAAAACCTTCTTCTAAACTTGTTACACTATCAAAAAGAAGTGCTTTTACTTCTACTTTTTTTGAACCAATAAAAAGTGAATATGTTCTATTGTGGTGTAACTCTTTGCCTTTTAAAGCTTTAAAATAAATATCTAAAGAGTCAAACCCTCTTAAAAACCCTTTTTTAGAGATAATATCTCCTCTTTTTAGTTCAGTAGGTTTTATGTTTTGTAAATTAAGAGCAGCTCTATTTGAGATATTTGCTTCAAATGCTTCAACTCCGTGCACTTGAATACCTTTAAGCTTAGCTTCTTTTTGTAAGTGTGGGATAAATAGTTTTTCATCTTGTGTGATTTTGTTTCCTAAAACAGTTCCAGTTGTAACTGTTCCCATACCTTTGATTGTAAAAACTCTATCTATATAATATCTAAAGAAATTTTCTTGTGGCTTTGTAGAGTTTTTTAGATTAAAAAGAGCGTCTTTTAGGTTTTCTATTGAAGTTTCATCATAAATACTCACGCAATTTATCGAGCAAATATTAAACTCAAACTCTTCTAAAAACTTTACAATATCTTTTTTTTGTAGTTCTAGTTCTTCTTGCAAGACTAAATCAGATTTTGTAAGCACTACTAAAATATCTTTTATTCCAAGTAAGTTGATAATCTCTATATGCTCAACTGTTTGAGGCATAACCCCTTCATTTGCTGCAATTACAAGCATAACATAATCAAAACCAAATGCACCTGCAATCATATTTTTAACAAGCTTTTCATGACCTGGAACATCTATAAAAGCAATATTTTTTTCATCTTTTTGTAAAGAAGAAAAAGACAAATCAATAGTAATACCTCTTTGCTTCTCTTCAGTAGTTGCATCACCTTCATAGCCATTAAGAGCTTTTATAAGTGCGGTTTTCCCATGGTCAATATGCCCAGCAGTTCCTATGATGATATTACTCATTAAAAGCCTTTTTTACTTTACTTACAAGAGTATTTAACTCATCTTCTTGTATGCTTCTAAAATCTAAAAGAAGTTTGTCGTTTTCTATTCTTGCAATAATATTTTGCTTTCTTAAAAGATCTTCAAGTTTGTTTGGTTTGTAGTTTTTATATTCTACTGTAAGTGCAATAGTAGGTATTTTTTGGTTTGGAGTTGTGCCTCCTCCTATTAAAGTTTGGCTTTTTATAACTTCACATTTAAAGTTTTTTTCTAACTCATTTTTTACACTATTAGCTCTGTTTTCTAAAGTTTTTAATGGTGTGTTTAACATTTTAAGTGTTGGGATTTCATCAAGTTCATTTTTTAAATATAAGTTTAAATGCTCTTGCAGTAAACAAAGTGTGATTTTATCTACTCTTAACATTCTTAGAAGTTGATTTTTTTTAATCTCTTCTATTAACTCTTTTTTGCCAATAATAATTCCTGCTTGAACACTCCCAAGAAGTTTATCTCCTGAGAAGCTAAGCAGTGATGGCAATAGAGTCATATATTTTAAAATAGAAGGTTCTTTTAAATCTAATCCAAAAGGCAAATCTATCATATGACCACTTCCCATATCATAGTAGTCTATTAAATTATTTTTTTGTGCAACTTCAATTATATCTTCTAAACCAACTTCACTAGTAAACCCTTCTATTGAGTAGTTTGATTTGTGAACTTTCATTAAAATAGAGCTATTTTCATTTATAGCATTTTCATAATCTTTTTTGTGTGTTTTATTAGTTGTGCCTATTTCCTTTAATACTGCACCGCTTTGTGTCATCACTTCAGGAACTCTAAAACTTCCACCTATTTCAACAAGTTCGCCTCTACTTACAACTACTTCTTTGTTTTTTGCAAAAGTGTTTAAAATAAGAAAAACAGCACTTGCGTTGTTGTTTACAACAATTGCATCTTCACAACCAGTTAAACTTTGTAAAGTTTTTACTATATGAGAATATCTTTCCCCTCTTTTTCCTTCTTGTAGGTTATACTCTAAATTGTTGTAAGAACTTGCAATTTGCTTTACTTTTTCAAAACTTTTTTGAGAGATTATGCTTCTTCCTAAGTTTGTATGAACAATTATTCCTGTTGCGTTTATAACTTTTTGAAGTGATGGTTTAATTAAATTTTCATACTCATTTACTACTTGTAAAACTAACTCTTCGTAAGAAAAAGAGTCTATTTTTTTACTTAAAATATCTTCTCTTAAGTTTGATATTATTTTTTTTGATATTTGTGTAATCAGGCTTAAAGAGTGGTTTTCAAAAGCTTTGTCTTTGATAAACTTATCAACTTTTGGGATTGATTTTAACAAATCCATTTGTGTCCTTTATATAGTTTTAAATTCATATTTTGTATAATTTTCCTCTTCAATTTGGGAGGTATGCGATCCTGGTGGACGCCACGGGCTTCAACCCCGCTTGTCTGGCTTTGTGTAAAGTTGGAGGTAGGTTCAATTCCTA
>CAYJFN010000047.1:0-9905 GCA_964369325.1 uncultured Arcobacteraceae bacterium | reverse complement strand
ATTACATCATTCCAGGCATTCCGCCCATTCCACCCATACCGCTCATATCAGGCATTGTAGGTTTCTCTTCTTTTATATCTGTTACAGTTGCTTCTGTTGTAAGAAGCAAAGAAGCCACTGAAACTGCATTTTGCATTGCAACTCTCTCAACTTTTGCAGGGTCAACTATTCCAGCTTCAAACATATCTACATACTCACCAGTTGCTGCATCAAACCCTAAGTTTTCATTGTTTGATTTTTCAACTTCATTTGCAACAACACCAGCATCAAATCCAGCATTTGAAGCAATTTGTTTTAAAGGTGCTTTAATAGCTCTTAAAACTATTGCTGCTCCAATTTCTTCATCACCAGTTAAAGCAAGATTTACTTTAGCTGCAGCTCTAATAAGTGCTGCACCTCCTCCAATAACTATACCTTCTTCAACGGCAGCTCTTGTAGCACTTAATGCATCATCAACTCTATCTTTTTTCTCTTTCATTTCAGTCTCTGTTGCAGCACCAACTTTAATAACAGCAACTCCACCACTTAACTTTGCAAGTCTTTCTTGAAGTTTTTCTCTATCATAATCACTTGTTGTATTTGCTATTTCACCTCTTATTTGTGAAATTCTTGACTCAACATTTGTTTTATCACCACTTCCATCAACAATAGTAGTGTTGTCTTTATCTATAATAACTCTTCCTGCAGTTCCTAAAACTTCTAGTCCAGAACCTTCTAAAGTCATTCCCATCTCTTCAGCTACTACAGTTGCTCCTGTTAGCACTGCAATATCTTGAAGCATTGCTTTTCTTCTATCTCCAAAACCTGGAGCTTTAACTGCAGCTATGTTTAAACTTCCTCTTAGTCTATTTACAACTAAAGTAGCAAGTGCTTCACCATCTACATCTTCAGCAATAATTAAAAGAGGTCTTCCTGCTTTGTTTACCGCTTCTAAAATAGGTAACATCTCTTTTAAGTTTGAGATTTTTTTATCGCATAATAAAATAAATGGATGGTCAAACTCAGTAGTCATCTTTTCTGGATTTGTTACAAAATATGGAGATAAATATCCTCTATCAAACTGCATACCTTCAACAACATCTAACTCATCAGAAATACCTTTTGCCTCTTCAACAGTTATAACACCATCTTTTCCTACTTTGTCCATAGCTTCAGCAATCATTTTTCCAACTGTACTATCACTATTTGCAGAAATTGTTGCAACTTGTTCTATTTCAGTTTTGTTTGCAACAACTTTTGAAGCATTTTTAAGCTCAACTAAAATTGCTTCACAAGCTTTATCCATACCTCTTTTAAGACTTATAGGATTTGCACCTGCAGTTACATTTCTAAGACCTTCTTTAAAAATTGAGTGTGCTAAAACTGTTGCAGTTGTTGTTCCATCTCCTGCTTGATCTGCAGTTTTAGAAGCAACCTCTTTAACAAGTTGAGCTCCCATATTTTCAATAGTATCTGCTAATTCAATCTCTCTTGCAACTGATACACCATCTTTAGTAATACTAGGAGCTCCGTAAGCTTTTTGTAGTAAAACATTTCTTCCTCTTGGGCCCATTGTAACTTTAACTGCATCTGCTAATTTCTCAACACCTGCAAACAATCTATTTCTAGCGTTATCACTAAACATTACCTCTTTTGCCATTACTTAATCACTCCTAATATATCTTTTATTTCTAAAATTAAAAAATCTTCACCTTCAAGCGATAACTCACTTCCTGAATATTTTCCAAAAACTACTATATCATCAATATTCACATCTTTTACTTCATTTGCTACTGCTACAACTGTTGCAGTTGAAGGTTTCTCTTTTGCATTATCAGGAATATAAATCCCACTTGCTGTTTTATTTTCTACTTCTGTTCTTTTTACAAGAACTCTTTGTCCTAATGGTGTAAAACCCATTGTTTTCTCCTATAAAAGTTTTATAAATCAAAATTAGCACTCTTAATTTTTGAGTGCCAAAATTGTATTAAATTTTTGTGATTTTGTCAAGACAATTGAGTTGGTTTAACTAAAGTTGTAGTTATTGATGTCGGTATAAATACTTTTTTAATATTTTAATTAAATTGTTTTGTATATCTTTGTCAAAACTATTTAATTTAGCTTCACATTGTAAAACTAAATCATCTGCACTCTTTTTTGCACCTTCTAGTCCTAGTAAGTTTACAAAAGAGTTTTTGCTACCATCATTGTTTGTAGTTTTTCCTGCTTCTTCTGAGCTTTGTGTTTCATCTATAATATCATCTTGAATTTGAAAAAGAAGCCCTATGTCAATACCAAAATCGTAGAGCTTATTTTGTGTCTCAAGGTCTAGTTGGCAAATAATTGCACCCATTTTCAGACTTGCAGCAATAAGTTTTGCAGTTTTGTGAATATGTAAAAACTCTAACTCTTCTAGTGAAATTTTTTGATTTTCAAAATAACAATCAATTGCTTGACCAATTATCATACCATCAATTCCACCATCACTTGAAAGAGTTTTTATAAGCTCTATTTTTACATCACTACTTAGTGGTGCATTTGCTATTAGATTAAAACTATGCGTGTTTAAAGCATCTCCTACAAGAATTGCTGTTACCTCATCATAAGTTGTATGAAGTGTTGGATGTCCTCTTCTTAAGCTTGCATTATCCATTGCTGGTAAATCATCATGAATTAGTGAATATGTATGAAGTAGTTCAACCGCAAGAGCAACACTAAGTGAATTTTTAAGTAGTAAACTCTGTTTTGCTTCTACAATTGCAAGTAAAAGCATTGGACGAAATCTCTTACCACCTGCAAGAAGCATATCTTGCAAGGCTTTTTCAAAAATTGGGTGGAAGCTATTACTTTGTGGTAAATGAGCAGTTAAATACTCTTCAAATAAGTTTTGTAAATTTGTCATAAAATTCTAGTTTTGATTAAATGGGGGCATTCCACCCATCATATTCATTGCTAACATTTTTTTGTTTTCATCTGATTGCTTAATCACATCATTCATTGCACTAATAAGTAAAATTTGAAGTGAATCTTTATCGTCAAGCAGTGAGTCATCAATTTGTAAATTTACAATTTCAGAATTTCCATTGATTGAAATTTCTACCATTCCACCACCTGCTTTTGAGGTAAAAATTCTTTTTTCATTGTCTTCTTTTGATTTTTCAGCCATTTCTTGAAACTGTTTCATCATATCATTTAAATTTAATTTACTTAAATCAATTCCCTCAAACATTATCACTTCCTACTAGTTCATTTGTTATGTGCGTTATATTATTTGTTTCATCTACTAAAACAACTGTTGGTTTGTAGTTTTCTAACTCTTGTTCGTTGTATGAAGCATATGCAATAACTATTATTTTATCACCTATTTCTACTTTTCTTGCTGCTGCTCCATTTAAGCACATCTCTTTGCTTCCAGCTTTTCCTTTAATTACATAAGTTGCAAATCTCTCACCATTATTAATATTTACAATTTCAACTTTCTGTCCTACACGTAAATTTGCAGCACCCATAAGCTCTTCATCTATTGTAATTGAGCCTACATAATTTAGATTTGCATCTGTAACTGTTGCTCTATGGATCTTACTATAAAGCATATCAAACGTCATATAAAACATCCTCTACTTAGTTAAATTTAATGGCTCACCCCAGAATTGTTCAGGAATTAAATATTCCAATACAGGGGTACCACCTATAATGTGTTCATCGACAATTTTATCTATTTTTTCCTTAGATAACTGTATATACATATGATGTCCTGGCTCAACTAACATTACTGGTCCCATTTGGCATCTTCCAAGGCATGAAGTTCTAATAACTTGCACTGGTCCTAATAATCCTTTTGACATCATTTTATTGGACATATGGTTAAATAAATCTTGGCTATCTTGAGTCACACAGCTTGGCTTTGGCATACCTTGTGGTGCTGCTTGTTCACACTTAAAAATATAAAAAGTTGGTTGTGGCATTGTTGGCATTTGCATATTAGCTCCTTTTATTTAAGATAATTTTTGTCCGATTATATTAAAAAAAAAGTTAATTAAATATAAAAACAACAATTTAATGGCATATTAAAAAATTTCATACTATACTAGCACTAATTTACAATCTAAAGGAAAGAGAAAAACATGAAAAAACTTATGCTTTTATTAGCACTAAGCATTGCACTATTTGCAAAGGACTATACTGCAATAATGACAACAAATCAAGGTGATATCGAAATTGAATTGAAAGGTGATATGGCTCCAAAAGCTGTGGAAAACTTTGTAACTCATGCAAAAAATGGATACTATGATGGTTTGATTTTTCACAGAGTTATTGAAGATTTTATGATTCAAGGTGGAGATCCAACAGGTACGGGAAGTGGTGGTGAGTCTATTTGGAAAAAATCTTTTGAAGATGAATTTTCACCAAATGCAGTATTTGACAAAGCTGGAATTTTAGCAATGGCAAATGCAGGACCTAACACAAATGGAAGTCAGTTTTTTATTACAACTGTTCCAACATATTGGCTAAATGGAAGACATACAATTTTTGGGTATGTAACAAAAGGAATGGATGTTGTAAAAAAAATAGAAAAAACTCCTACTACTGGAGATATAATGGGAAACAAACCTTTAAAAGAACAAAAAATTATCTCTATTAAAATTATAGAAAAATAAGTTTTTAAATAAGAGTTTAGTTTATCTAAGCTCTTATAATATGTCTATCTAAACAGCCTATTCATAGTATCTTCATCAGCTATTCTTAAAACTTCTTGTTCTAGTTGCTCTATTCGCCTAAAACTCTCTTTTGATTTATCTCTCCAATGCTCTAACTTTTGGGTTAATATTGCTACATCTTCCGCTGATTCTATTTGTTCAATAAATTTCTTGTTTTCTGCTTCTAATTCTCTTATTCTTGGTTCAAATGTAGCTCTTATATTTGATAGTTTATGTTCTAAATCATCTTTTTGTTTTAAAAGATTTTTTACTTCTGTTTTTAAATCTCCATTGTCTTTATTCATTCTAAAAGCCGTTGTAGCTTTTTGCATCATCATACTAGAATTTTTCATCATCAAATTAAGTTCGTTACTCAATCGATTGTTTTCAGAAGTTAATTTATCAAAACTATAGTTCAATTTTTGTTTTTCTAAATCTGTCGTTCTTAGCACTCTTTGAAGTGTAGAAACTTCATTTTGCAACTCACTAATAACACTATTTAGTTCTGCATTTGTCTCTTTTTGTTTTAAGATAATTTCACCTTTATCTTTAATAAGAGCTTTTTTTAGTAATCTTGTTTGATTTATTTCTAATGTAATATCTCTTTGAATAGAAATTGTCCCTGTTATATCACCTGATTCATTTAATGATGCAATACAATAACAATCAACAATATAACCATCGCCCGACTTTGTTTGATTTTTTATTTTGCCCTGCCAAGAGTTATTCTCAAATACATTATTAAACATATCGTCTATTAAAGAGATATCAGTATCTTTATGTTTTACACAATCAAATGTTCTACCAATAAGTTCATTTTTATCATAACCTGTGATTACACAAAACTGTTCATTTACATAAGTTATATGTCTATTTAAATCTGTTTTTATAACAATATTATTTTGATCAATTGCTTTTTTATATCGTTCTAATTCTATATTTTGTTGCTTTATTAAAAATTCTTGATATATAGTACTTGCTAAATCACTCATCAAAGTTAATGCTTGTCTAATATCTATTGGTTTTACAATGTAGTCATAAACATGCAATTTCACTGCTTCAAATAAAAAGTCGTTATCTGAATATGCAGTTGCAAATATAACTGGTACATTTACATTTGCAGCTCGAATATTTTTAACCATCTCTATGCCGTTCATTTTAGGCATATTTATATCTGCTAAAATAATATCTATACTATTTTTATTTTGCATAAAAAATTCTAGGCCTTCTAAACCATTTGGTGCAGTATAAACTTTACCAAAAAAGTTTTCTAATAATGAACCTAGCTCTGTTCTTATGCTATTATCATCTTCTACATACAAAAGTGTAAGTCGCTTTAAAAGATTTCTTTCCATATTATTTTTCTTTCAAACCAACAATTAAATCTATGAATTTCATAAAATCAAATGGTTTATATAAATAGTCTTCAACACCTAGTTTTTTCACCTCTTCTAAATAAGTGCTTTGAAGATAAGCAGACATTACAACAATAGGTATATCTATATTTTTTTCATGCATTGTCTTAATAAGTTCCACTCCATTCATTAAAGGCATATTTAAATCAGTAACAACTACTTGTATATCATTGTTTGTTTCTAATACATTTAAGGCTTCTAATCCATTACTAACAGTTATAAAATTACATTTTAGCTTTTCTAATGTACTTTCCATAATAAGAAGAAGTTCAGCTTCATCTTCTACAAAAAGTATTTTTATCTCTCTTAGCTTTTCTATCTTATCTTGCAAATTTTTCCTTTGCCTTTACGAATCTCTTAATTCATCTTTGTGAACAACTGACTCAATATCCATAATAACAAGCATCTTACTATTTTCAAGTCGAACAAATCCTTTTAAATACTTTGATGGAATTGCCGAACCTAAATCAGAAACAGGTGCTAGATTGTTTGTATTTAATCTTTGTACATCATCCACTTTATCAACTACAATACCTACCATTCTTTTATCATCAGTTATTACTGCTATTACCGCTGTATTTTCATTGTAAACAATCTCACCTGTTCTAAATTTAATTCTAATATCTAAAACAGGAACAACCTCTCCTCTTAAGTTAATCAATCCCTTAACCCAATCTGTAGTATTTGGTAAAGTTGTGATAATTTTAGGGTAAGTTAAAATCTCTCTTATTTTTGGTAATTCTATAGCATATTTCATACTTCCAAGTTCAAATGTCATGAATTCTGATGTGTTGGCATAATCAATTTTTTTCTCTTCTTCCATAATCCATCCCTTTTATTTAATGAAGTTACACTTTATTGTTTAACTTATTTTTTTAACTAAATTATACGAAATATAGTCTTAAATATTTACATCATAATGTTTTAAAATAATTATTTAATTGAGCTTATTTCTAAAATTTTACTTTTTACTATAAAATTTGTATCTTCAAGTGACACTATATCATCAATATTTAATTCATCTAAAGTTACTATTTTATTATTTTTAGTCGTTTGAACAAAACCTTTTTTAACTCTTTTTTCTGGCTGATTTAATAAAAAAGATTGCTTTAAAAACTCTACTTCTTGTGTTTTTTTATTAAAAACTTGCATCATCACTTGTTTAAATTGTTGTTTTGTATCTTTTATGCTATCTTCTAAAAATTTAAATTTATTTGCAAAAGAGTTTTGATTAAAAGAGTTTAATAAGTGGTTTAACTCTTGTGTTTTAAAATTTATTATTTGATTAGCACTCTTTTTTAAATCATCTCTTAAAATATCTAAATATAGTTGCATCTCATTTACATCAGGAAGTGCTATTTCTATAGCATTTGAAGGAGTTGCAGCTCTAATATCTGCTACAAAATCAGATATTACAAAATCACTTTCATGTCCAACTGCAGAAATAATTGGTGTAGTTGTATTAAAAATTGCATCTGCTACAATCTCTTCATTAAATGCCCACAAATCCTCAATACTTCCCCCACCTCTTCCAACAATTATAATATCAGCATTTAAACTATTCGCATATTTTATAGAAGCAGCAATATCCTCTTTTGCACCAACTCCTTGAACAAGTGTTGGCACTAAAATAAGCTTTACAAGAGGCCATCTATTTTGTGCAACTTTTTTCATATCTTCAATTGCAGCCCCTGTATTTGAAGTTACAATTGCAATTGTTTTTGGAAATTTTGGAAGAGATTTTTTAATATCTGTGTCAAAATAGCCCTGAGCTTGAAGTTTTGCTTTTAACTGTTCATAAGCTAACGCTAACTCTCCAACTCCATAAGGCTCTATTTTTTGGCAAAGCAGTTGGTAGTTTCCTCTTGGAACATATACAGTTAAAGCTGCTAAAATATTTATTTTTTGCCCTACTTCAAGGCGAAATTTTAAATATTGGGCATTGCCTTTAAACATTACACAAGAAATTGTTGAGTTTTCATCTTTTATAGAAAAGTAGATATGCCCTGAGTTGTGGTAGGTCAAATTTGAAATTTCACCCTCCACATAAACTTGGCTAAAAGTTGTCTCTAAAAGTGCTTTTATTTGATTGTTTAATTCACTTACACTAAGAGTTTTATTCATTGTTTAGATTTTTCTTGCAATAAATAGTGTTGAGATATTCATAGAAAAACCTTTTACATATATTGGCTCAAGACCTGCTAGTTTTAACTCATTACATAAGTTTTGTGTTGTTAAAAACTCATCAATAGAGTTTGGTAAGTATGTATAAGCTTCTTTGTTTTTTGAAATAAGCCCACCTATTTTTGGTAAAACTTTATTCATATAAAAATCTGTTACATGGTCTAAAAAACTCTCTTTAGGATTTTTTGTAAATTCTAAAATTACTAAAAGTCCATCTTTTTTTAAAACTCTTGCAAACTCATTGAAAGCTTCTTGTCTTTGAACTACATTTCTAATACCATAAGAAATAGAAATAATATCTGCAATATCACTTTCAAATGGCATACTAGCAGCTCCAGATTCTATAAATTCTACATCAGGGAGTTTCTTCTTAGCAACTTCCATCATTCCAACACTTGGATCAACACCTACAATATTTTTTATATTTACACCAGTTTTTGAAGCTGTTTTTTGCCAATAGTCAATCATATCACCAGTTCCACAAGCTACATCAATTACTTTTTCAATCTCTTTTTTGTCATAAAAAGAGTAAGCTAAATTACAAGCTTTGTTTCTCCATGTTTTATCAACTCCCATACTTAAAACTCTATTTGCTATGTCATAAGTTCCTGCAATTTCATCAAACATTGAGACAATTTTTTCTTGTTTACCCATTTAAATTCCTAAATTCTATAAAATATATTTTCCAACAATTAAGCCAAGTAAAAAACCAAAATTAACTGCAACTAACAGTCTCATAATATCTAGCTTTGAACTCATTGTAGGAACTACCTCTAAAAGTAGCTTTTGTTGTCTTAAAGAGTCATTAAAACTCTTTGAAGCCTCTTGTATATCATTAACAGTTTTATTTAATGTTATTTCTGTTAATTCAATCTTTTCAACAAGCTCTTTTGCTTGCTTAAAACTCATATCGCTCATTTTTTAATTTCAATCCATTTGTCTAATCTTGAGAAAATTTTATACAAAACATCAAGCGTATAATCTTTTGACTCTGTTTGCATTCTTCTAAAAAACAAATATTTTCTCGCACTTGCTAAATCTCCTGCTTCTTTTGCTTCGACTGCTTTTTTAGCAAAGTCAGTGTTGTTAAAAGCCATTTCCCAAACTGTACTTCCTAAGTATCTACTTATAGTAATAACTTTATCATTTTTAACTGGGAAAAAGTTAGGCTCTTTTACAAAATCACAAATCACTGAATCACTATTTAAATATTTATGTCCAAAAAAGTTTATAAACTGCTCTTCTATATAATCAGCTTCCATACTAATAGCTCTGTTTAGTGCAAATAGGATATTTTGTTCTGCATTTGGTTCTATTTTTTTGATTTTGTTCATTGTTGCAATTGCATTTTTACCATCAAGCTCACCATCACCTAAAGGAATAATCCATTTTACATTGTTGTAAGTTCCGATTTTTTTAATCTCATCTAAAACTAAAGAAGATGTTTTATTTCCCCCAACATCTATAATTATTTCATGATTTTCATCAGTTAAGATAAGTTCATCAAGTTCACCTAGTTTGTTTGTTCCTAACATTCTTTTATTTACAATATCTGTCCTTGTAAATGATTTAGAGTCATTATTTTCATCATCTATTTCTATGTAAGTGACTTTTTTGCCATGTTTTTTAT
>CAYJFN010000046.1:0-9945 GCA_964369325.1 uncultured Arcobacteraceae bacterium | reverse complement strand
AGATAAAATCCAACTTTATTATTGGAAATATCATATATAGGTGTATATATTAAATAGAAGTTACTTTCTTTTAAAAATGAAGTCTCATTAAACTCAATATTTCCTAAAAAGTCTAACCCACTATTTACACTATTAACTATAATAAAATCATTAAACCTACGCTTTGTTGGGTACTCTATCATTGAGGCAACGTTTTCATATTTTCTGTTCATTAAAAGAAAAAAATCAATATCTTTTTGTTTAAAATATTTTGTAATACTTTCAAAATCTGAGATAACCTCAACGGAGCCTAAATACTCACCATTATTTTCAAATATAGGTGCAATTCCTCTTATTAGTAAGGAGTATCTTCCTATTTCCACACCCCAAATAGGTTTTTTACTATATTTAACCTCTTGCAAAGAGTCTCTAAAAGAGACCAAAATATCTTTTTTATTGCTATTTTCTAAATCCCAAACTCTTATAAAACTTCTAAAATCTTTTGTATGTATGTGAATTTTTATATCTTGTGAAAAGGTTAATGTATTAAATTCATCTTGTATTTGTTTAAGTTCATCTTTGCATTTTGTATTATCATTTATTTTAAGACACTCTTGTATTTCTTTATTTTTTGATAAAAGCATTGCTGCAGTTGAAACAAGTTCTTTTCTTTCTTTAATTTTTTCAAAGAGTTCTTTTATTTGTATATCTAAATAGTTTTGAACAATATTCTCTTCTTTATATTTTAAATGGTCATTGAAAAAATATCCAAATGCCAAAACACAAACAAAAGCAAATCCTATTATAATAATCAAACTCTTATTAAACTTCATTTTTTTCCTATTTAAGAAATTTCTCTTTATATAATGCTATTTCGTAAGTAAATATTGTACCTTCATTTTTTTGTGAACTAACTTCAATATTTATATCATTTTTCATACATATATTTTTTACTATATTCAATCCTAATCCAAAACCGCCTTGAACATTGTTTTCTCTTTTAAATCTATTAAAAACTGTATTGATATCTTTTATCCCCACACCATTGTCTTGAATTTTTAGATAACACCTATCAATATCTTTTTTTGATAACTCAACAATAATCTCACCTTGAAAGTTTGAATATTTAATAGCATTTGAAATAGTATTATCTACAACTCTTTGAAGCTCCGTTTTATTTAAAAATACCTCAACACTATCTTCTAAATTTTGTTCAATTGTAATTGACTTACTTAAAGCAATATCTTCAAAAAAAGCAGCTCTATTTTGCACAAAATTAGTTAAATCAATTTTTTCTTTTTGATACTTTATATTTTTGTTTTTTATATAATATTCTATATCATCGTAAGTTGTTTGCATCTGTTTTGTAGCGGCTTGTATTCTTGTAAGATGTTTTGAAGACTCTTGTTTTAACTTTTTCAAAAGCTCTATATTTACATTTATAACTCCCAATGGGGTTTTAAGCTCATGCATGGCATCATTAAAAAAATCATCCATATATTTTTGCATAACTTTATATGGAATTGTTGTATTTCTTATCATTAATCTGCTAAAAAAGTATATGATTATTAGTGAAACTAAACAAAGCAAAGTTGTTATCATAAAGATTTTTGAATAATTAATTTGAACTGCTGTTACTATATAAGAAATATTATGTATATTGCTATCAACATTTTTTTGATAATACATATAAGGATATTTTGTCATAACTTCAAAAGAGAAGTTAGCTGGCTCTTCTTCAAGATAGCTTACTATTAAATTATGATTTTGGTCATACAAGCCATATTTAAACTTTGTACTAATAGGAAGTTCTTCATCTTTTGAATAAATGCTTTTTTCTACACTATTTGACCACTCAATTAATGATAATTCATTAATAAACAACTCTTTATCAATCGTAGCTTTAATTGCAAAGTAATTTGGAAACATAAATAAAACCATAATTATCAAAGTATAAAAAAATGAAGATTTATTTTCATCAAAATTGTGGAACATCTATTTTGTATCCTAATCCTCTTGATGATTTGATAAAATCATCTTCTGTTTTTAGTCTAATTTTTCTTATGTGCATTCTTATATCTGCATAACTTATCTCTTTACCTTCCCAAACATTTTCTCTAATACTCTCTACTTCACAATATATATTTTTGTGACTTATTAAAAATCTAATAAGCTCTCTCTCCTTTTGAGATAATTCAATTGTCTTATCTTTTAAAGATAGGATACCACTTGTAAAATTAAAGACAAAATCATTATTTAGTTTAACTTCTGATTTATCAGTATTTCCATAGTGTTTTTTTATAAGAGTATTTATTCTTAGTTCTAACTCTTTTAGTTCAAAAGGCTTTTTTAAGTAATCATTGCATCCTAGTTCATACCCTATTTCTATGTTATTTATATCAACTAAAGAAGTTAAAATAATAATAGGTGTCTTTATATTTGCATCACGAACATATTTTATAACTTCATGTCCATTGAGAGTGGGAACTTTTATATCTAAAAGTAGCAAATAGTAGTTATTTTGCATAATCGCATCAAGAGCATCTTCACCATCGAAAAAAGAATCAACCTCAAAACCTAATATTTCAAGATACTCTTTTATGCTCTCATTGTAATTATAATCATCTTCCAAAAGCAAAATTCTCAATAGTTCCACCTAATATAAGGAGAAGTGTTCCCTCTCCTTATTTTTATTTATGCTCCAGTAAAAAGTTGTCCAGCATAAACTATATAAAATCTTAATAGTAATACTCCAACTAAAACGACAATAGAGTTTACCATAATATACCCAACTTTATAAGCATGATTTCTAAGTGCTGTAAAAGCAATAATTACAGGTAAAAGTAATCCTATTCCAATTACTCCTATCCAAAATACCATAGCCCAAAAACCAGTTGTTAAAGCTTGTTTTGCTGCAAGTAAAGGCTCTCCACCTACATACATCATTCCTACAAATAAAAGTACAATAATAGGAAGCTCAACCATAATAACTCTTAAGTCCATCACTAACAAATATTTTACACTCTCTTTGTTTATACTATTTTTAAAAAATAACAATCCCACTATAATATTTGCCGCAATTCCAGCAGAAATTCCAGATGCTAAAAACAGCAAAGGTAAAATTGGTGTATTCCACATAGGATTTGCTTGAATTGCTGAAAGTAAAAATCCTGTATAAGCTCCTATTATGATAGCAATTACAAATAACGAATACTCGACTATTTTTGCATAACTTTTAAAACTTTTTATAAGGTCAACTATTGGCATAACTATAGAAAAAAGTTTTATTTTTCTTAAACTTTCTTCAAAAATAAGTAGTGTAAATAGTAATACTATTGGAGTATAAACAAATAGTGCTAAAACTCCCAGCGTCATGACTGATGTAAAGTTATAACTTATTAAAAGCCAATAAAACTCTAAAGGCTTTTTTAAATCAATTATTAATAATAGTAGTCCGACAATAATTGTAAGTGGTGCTAATATTGCACCAGCTTTTACCATAGCATCCCAAATAGTACTTTCTTGTCCTTCATGCCTATTCCATTTAACTAAAAGTGAAACCATAATAGACCCAGCACTAAGCCCTGCTAAGAATAGATAAACTGCAATTGGCCATGGCCAAACGATTGGATTATATTGTTCCATTGATCCCCATATTGGATTCATGATAAAATTCCTCCTTTTTTATTAGGTACTATAAACATTTTTGGTCCTGTGCCAAGATTTGCTCTTTCATGATATGTTGGTGTTTGAGAAAGTATCTTACTAATTTTACTTCTAGGGTCATTTATATCTCCAAATGTAAGAGCTTCTGTAGGACAAATTGTTACACAAGCTGGTTCTTCTCCTCTACTTAAAGCACTCTCTTTACAAAATGTACACTTATCAGGTGTATTTGTATTTGGATTTACAAATCTTGCATCATAAGGACAAGCTGCATTACAATACAAACAACCAACACAAATATCATTGTTTACAAGAGCAATTCCATTTTCATCTACAAAAGATGCCCCTGTTGGGCAAACTTTAACACATGGAGTATTTTCGCAATGCACACAAGATTGTCTTTTAAAATCAAATAACATATTTCCATCTGGTAATTTATTTGGTCCAGTTATTCTTACTTGTAAACGATAGAAATTGTCAGGGATGCCATTTTCTGCTCTACATGCAATACTACATGCTTGACATCCTATACATAAATTCTCATCATGAACCATTCCATATTTTTTTGCCATAACTTCTCCTTTTATGCTTTTCTAACTTTTACACCAGTAACATGTAAATTCATTCCAGAATTTTTTCCATTAAATGGTGGATATAAAGAGTTACAATGTATCCCTTTACCGCTAAATCTTAAGTCCTTGCTTATATGCCCAAATCCATAATAAGCAAAAATAGTATCTTCTCTGATACCTTCAGTAAGCATTGCATGACCTTTTTGTGTTGCATATTTATTATAAACTTCTATAGCATCACCATCTTTTATACCAAGCTTTTTAGCAGTATTTGGATGTATCCAAGCAGCAGCTTCATCTGTAAAATTATTTAACCAAACATTATTAGCCCCTGCGCCATTTGTTCTTACTGCTAATTTTCCATTGATAAAATAAAGCTCATCACTCTCTTTATATTTATAAGGATGATAAGTCAAACCTCCTGTACCTGATACTTTTTCTAGTTTTGGGCTAAAGAGTTGAATTTTTTTAGGTAAATCAATTAAGCCATCTTCATTTACATTTACTATTGCCCCTGGATATTTCTCTACAAATTTAGCAACACTTTTTTTATCTTGTAAAAGTAGTGGCACTCCAAAACTTTTTAAACCTTTATGTTTTAGTTCAACTAATAAATCTATATCATCATTTACTTGTTGCAATCTATAATCTTCTATATTTACCCAAGGGAAATAAGCTCCTAAATTCATTTTATTTGCCAACTCTTTAGCAATTAGCCATGTTGGTTTTGAGTTACCAATTGGTTCAATTACTTTTTGTCTTCCTACCCCGAAACTAGGATTTTTCCCACCACCTTCTGTAAACTCTTGGTCTCTTTCTAAATAAGTAGTATCTGGTAGCACAATATCAGAATACCAAGCAGTATCAGAGATTTGACAGTCAACAGTAACTATTAAATCCATAGCTTTCATACCTTCAATTACTGTTTCCATATTTGAATAGTTCATAACAGGGTTATTTCTTACAATAAACCAACCATGTATTTTATAAGGTACTTTTGGAAGCTCTTTTAAAGCAGCATGAGGGACTAAAGTTGTAATTCCTTGCCCTTTACTTGCTAGGAAATACTCACCGTCTTCTTCACCAATTCTATCAATTCTTGGCATATTTATTTTTGGATATGCTGGAGTTTTTGGTTTTTTAAGTGATGGAATTTTTTTATCATTTTCACCTAAAAAGCTATTATAAAACTTAGATTTTTTAGGGAAATAGTAAGCCCCCTCTTTTTCAACTGCACCTACTAGTGCATTAACCATCATCATAGCTCTTCTTAGTTCCATTTCTTGAGCAGATAATGTTACTCTATGCCCATAATCAAAAATAACATTAGGGGCTTTTGCAGCGAACTCATGTGCTAATCTTCTAATAATAGTTGCATCTATATCACACTCTTTTTGCATAGCTTCAGGAGTATAGTCTTTTACGGATGCTTTTAACTCTTCAAAACCAACACAGTATTTTTCAACAAACTTTTTATCATATAAGTTATCTTCAATTAAAACGTTTATAAAAGCTAAAACAAATGGCAAGTCATGCCCAGGCTTAATTTTGTGCCACTCATCTGATTTTGCAGCCATTACAGAAAGCCTTGGCTCTAGTGTTACAACTTTTGCACCATTTTGCATAGCACTCATATATTGTCTTGCATATGAAATTACAATACCTTCATAAACATTGTGCCCCATATTAATAATATATTTTGCCTTTGCAAAATCTCTTCCGATACTACTTCCATATACATCTTTTCCTGCCATACTATAGGCTAATGGACAAGTTGCTTCATGTCCAAAAATATTTGGGCTTCCATAAGCTTGTGCTAAGTGGTGAAACCAAACTTTTGACCAACCACTTCTAGCAGTCCAAGCAACCGTATGAGCTCCATGTTTTTCTTTTATTTCACCTAATTTATCAGCTATATATGTATATGCTTCATCCCAACTAATCTCTTTCCATTTTCCCTCGCCTCTTTCCCCTACTCTCATAATAGGATTAACGAGTCTCATTGGATCATATAGTTGTTGAAAACCAGAACCTCCCCTTGCACAAACCTTTCCGCCTCTTGATTTGTCATTTGGATTACCTTTAATAAACACTCCCTTACCATCTTCAACTCTTGCTTCAATAGTACATGAACTTGTACACATTTCACAAACACTTTTTACAAACTTTGCACTACCATTAAACTTTACGGGGTTTGAGTTTAAAGCACTCAGTGTTCCAGGGATACCTGAAAGTCCACATAGAGTTACAGCAGAAGAAAGTTTTAAAAAGTCTCTTCTATTTATCTCTTTAGACATTTACACTCCTTTTTAAAAATCTTGATTGTGGTATCTTATAATTTCAAAGTAAATTTTGTGTAAATAATTTATTTATTTTTAGATTTTTTTTACAATTTTGTAGTAATTAAAATAGAAAGCTTAAAAAGATATAAGCTTTCGGTCTTTATTTCTAAAAGTTACACACTTAGTGTAACCAATTTCTTTTGCAAGTTTTAAGGCTTCTTCGTAGCCAAAACCAACTTGCTCAATGCTATGTGCATCGCTTCCAAATGTTATATCAATATTTGCTTCATAGCACATTTGTAATAGTTCTTTACTTGGGTACTGCTCACTTATTGGTTTTCTAAATCCAGCAGCGTTTATCTCTACAACCATATTTACATCTTTGATTGCTTGAATTGCATCTTTTGCTAATACTCTTATATCTTTTGTAGGCATAAATTTAAAAACTTTTATTAAATCCAAATGCCCAACTATATCAAACAACTGTGATTTTGCCATTGCTTTAATACAAGAAAAATACTCTTCCCAAATTTTGTTTATATCTTTATTTTCATACTTTCCTATAAACTCTGGATTGTCAAATCCCCATCCATCTAAAAAATGAACAGAGCCAATTAAGTAATCAACCTTTGCATTTAATATTGATTTCTCCATAAGACTTTCTTGCATAAAATCGACTTCATAACCAAACACAATCTCTATTTCTCCTTCAAACTCTTTTTGAAGGTTTTTTATTTCGTTTTCATATAAACTTACTTCATTAAAACTTAGTCTATATTTTTCATCGAAATTCATTGGTGCGTGTTCACTAAAGCCAAAAACATCGATTTTTTGCTCAATTGCTTTTAGAACATACTCTCTCATACTTCCAGTTGCATGGTTACAAAAGTGTGTGTGATTATGTAAATCAATTCGCATTAACTAAGTATTCCAGCACCTTGGATTTTTGTACTTCTATCTTGCGCATAAACTCTTTTTGACTCAATTATATCGTACTTCCAAATAGGAGCACTTTGTTTGAAATCTTCTACAAACTCATCAATCAGTTCTAAAGCTACTCTTCTTTTTGGAGAACAAACAGCAGCTATGTATGAACTTTCATGATTTAAAACATCCCCTTTAGAGTGTGCCATAAGAACAATTGCATTTTTCTCATTTGCTTTTTTTTGCCATGCTTCAAACCAAGAGTTTAAAATAGGCTCATAAATATCGAACGATAACCCATCTATGCCGTCTTCATCTCTTACAACACCTACAAAAGTTATAATCGCTCCATAATTAGAGTTTTTGTACTCATCATACCAAGCATTAGTTATTTGTTCAACAGGTAAACTTCCATCATAAAGCTTTAATCTATTATCACTCATATCACCCACCACAAACAGGAGGAAGAAGTGATACTTTGTCTCCATCTTTTAAAGTTACATCTTTTGAACAAACCAAAACATCATTTACTGCAACTGCTGAATTTTCTAGCCACGAGTGCAAACTTTCATCTTTTTTTAAAACGGAACTTAGTTCATCTAAATTTACAATATCTAATTGCAAAGGCTCTTTTTTTATTGGTCCTAAAAACTCTATTGTTACCATGTTATTATTAACTCCTAATTTACCTAAAGTTGGATATTATACCAAAAAATTTGTTTAGGAATGCAAATGATATTTGGAAAAATTGATTATATTAATTTATTGCCTTTTCATGTATATATTAAGAAAAACATCAAATCTTCTCAAACTAAGGCAATTATCGAATACAAAAAGTCTTATCCATCATATATAAATAACAAATTTAGACAAAAACAAATTGATGCTGCTTTTGTATCATCTATTGTTTCACGAAATCAAAAAAAGCTCCCTTTAGGTATCATTGCTAAAAAAGAGGTTCTTTCAGTTTTTGTAGTAGTTGGTGAAAATGGAGATGATTATCAAAGTGAAACTTCAAATGCCTTAGCAAAAATTTTAGGGCTAAAAGGAAGAGTTTTAATAGGTGATAAAGCTTTAAAATATTATCACGAAAACCCAAATGCAAAGATAATTGACCTAGCAAAAGCTTGGCAAGACAAATACCACTTACCTTTTGTTTTTGCAGTTTTGTGTTTTAATAAAAATGAAAAAGCACTAAAAGAATTAGTTAAGGGCTTTAACAAAAGAAGAGTCAAAATCCCACAATATATTTTAAAGAAGTATGCTTTAAGAGCTGACTTAAGCACACAAAACATCTTAGACTATCTTACGCATATTGATTATGAAATAGGTTTAAAAGAACAAAAAGCTCTAAAACTATTTTTAAAACTAACGAAAGAAAAAGGCATTAAATGACCATCACAGACTCAATAATCTTAGGAATCATAGAAGGTTTTACAGAATTTTTACCAATATCATCAACAGGTCATTTAATAGTTGCAAGTGAAATTTTGAATATTGAGCAAACAGAAGTTAATAAAGCTTACGAAGTTATCATCCAATTTGCAGCTATTTTAGCAGTTATTTTAAACTATCCTTCAAAGTTTACATTTAAACATATTGAACTATGGAAGAAGATTATTTTAGCTTTTATTCCTATTGGTGCAGTTGGATTTTTACTAGCAGACCAAGTGAAAGCTCTTTTTGACATAAGTGTTGTTGCAGTTATGTTTATAGTTGGTGGAGTTGTGTTTTTAATAGTTGAAAAATATTACAAACCAAATGAGCATTTTATAGATGATGTTGAAAAAGTTTCATACAAACAAGCTCTTTTTATAGGTATTGCTCAAATTGCAGCACTCTTACCTGGTATGAGCCGAGCAGGAGCTACCATTATAGGAGCTATGATTGTAGGACTAAACAGAAAAGCAAGTGCAGAGTTTTCGTTTTTACTAGCTTTTCCTGTAATGTGTGCAACTACAGGATATGATTTATTAAAGCATTATAATGATTTTACAACTTCAAATTTAATAGTTTTAGCAGTTGGTTTTGTCGTTGCATTTTTTGTAGCATATTTAACTATCAAACTATTCTTAAAATTTTTAGAGAATTTCACTTTTGTAGGATTTGGGATTTATAGAATTTTATTTGGAAGTATTTTACTGCTGTTCTTTTTATAAACTTATTTTCTTTTGATAATAAGTTTTACAAAACTAATAACTACTCAAAATAGCTTTATTAGCTATTTTGCAGAAATGTCCTCATTTTTCTCATTCCAATTAAATCTTTTTGAATTTCGCCATTAAACTCTTTTAAAAATCTAATATTTTTATAAAAAAGTTCCAAAAGCATATTTAAATCTTGCAATTCTAAGTCAAAATCTAATACACTACTTTCGTCTAAAAGATATTTATTGGCCCAATGTACTAAAGCAGGAGCTTTTAATTCTTCATCTAAGCTATCAATGTATAAAAGTCTATTTAAAGCTTCTATAGACCTGTTTCTTCTTTCCATGCCTATATTAATCCTTGTACAACTTTAAA
>CAYJFN010000045.1:0-9969 GCA_964369325.1 uncultured Arcobacteraceae bacterium | reverse complement strand
AACAATCAAATATTTTAGATACAGTTAGAAGAGATTTGCAACAAGCTGGAACAGATACTACAAGCCAAGATGGTAGAGAAGCCTTACTAAGTAACATTCAAAGTTCTTTGGAACAATTAAACAACATAGCTTCTCAAACAAATTATAATGGAATAAACCTTTTGCAATCTAGCTCAACAAGTACAGATGCAAGTGTTGCTCAAGAATTTCAATCTGGAAATGAAACAAGTGATACTATTTCAACATCTGAAGTTCAATCAAACACAACTGGACTTGGTTTAGAAGATTTGTTAAATCAAGACCCAACAACTTTCGATGCACAGACAGCAAGAGAATATTTAGATACAGTTGATCAAGCACTAGATACTTTAAACTCATATAGAGCTGATTATGGAGCTGCAAGTAATCAATTAGAGAGTTCTAGTAGAAACCTAGCTACACAATACACAAGTACATTAGAAGCTAGGTCAATTTTATCAGATATTGACTATGCTCAAGAATCAGCTGATTTCTCAAAACAAAATATATTAGCACAAATTGGAGCAATTGGAGTAGCGCAAGCCAATAATATTACTCAACAATCAGTCTCTAGACTTTTACAATAAGACAATAAAATAAAAAGAGCAGCAATTTAAGATGTTGCTCTTTGGTTTTATGGATACGACTTTTTATACTATTGGTTTTTATCACTTTTTCAATTATTTACTTAAATTTTATTATCTATTTGTTTCTTGAAATTAACAAAATTCAACCAAAACAAAATCATAAATATTTCTAAAATTTTCTGATAATATCTTCAAAAACAAGTGATAAATCTTGGACTTCTTTTACAGTAGTTCTTTCATTAACACTATGAATAGTATCATTAATCACCCCAAACTCTATTGCTTCTATTCCAAAAGCTCCAAAATATCTAGCGTCAGATGTACCACCTGCAGTTGAGTGCTTTGTAGTAACTCCTGTAATCTCTTTTATAGCTTTTTCCATAGCAATTACAACTTTTGAAGTTTTATTTGTAACAAAAGGAAATGAACCTTGAGTTGTTCTAAATTCATAATCAAAACCTTGTAGTTTTTCATTTATAAAGTTTTCAACATCTTCTTTTGTTGTGTTTGTAGAGTTTCTAACATTAAACATAAGCTTCAAATCATTTGGAGTAACATTTGTAACTTCCATTCCACCTCTAATATCTGTGATTACTAATTTGCTTTGTGCAAAATATTCATCACCATTATCTAAATTTGCACCTGCGATTAAAGGTAAAATTTGTGCAAAATTATGAACAGGATTTACACATTTTTCTGGATAAGCTGCGTGTCCTTGCTTTCCTTTTATTGTAATATATCCATTTATACTTCCTCTTCGACCTACTTTTATAGCATCTCCAAAAATCTCTTCACAAGTTGGTTCTGCTACTATTGCATAGTTTGGGATCATATTTATATCTTTTAAATGCTCTAAAACTTTGATAGTTCCATAAGTTCCTTCACCTTCTTCATCACTTGTAAGTAAAATACTTAAAGTTCCATCAAAATTTTTTGTGTGTTTACAAGCAAATAAAAATGCTGCGACTCCACTTTTCATATCTTGTGTTCCTCTTGCAGTAATAACTCCTTCCACTACATCTGCAATAAATGGCTCAACACTCCAACCCTCACCTGTTGGAACAACATCAATATGACCTGCAAAACATAGATGTTGAGTATTATCATTAAACTTTTTATAATAAAATCTATTTTTTGTATCTTCTATATCTAGTTTTATACAATTCCATTCATTGCCTAAGTATTCATCAATAAAATCAAATGCACCGTCATCATCTGGTGTTATTGATTTAAATCTAAGTAACTTTTGAAAAAGTTCAATTATTGTCATATTTTACTTTCCTTTATAGTTGTATTAATTTTGCACCAAATCCACCACTTGATGGGTGTGCATCGCTATATCCTTTAACTCTAGGATGTGAGTCTAAATACTTTTTAACTGCGTATGCAAGTTTTCCTGTACCAATTCCATGATATACTAAAATTTCATCAAAACCAGCAATAAGTGAATCTGAAATAAATTTATCTAAATTTTCCACAGCTTCATCACTTCTTTGACCATGTAAATCAAGAGATATTCTTCCTGTTTGTGGTTTTTCTACATTTACAGAGACTTTTTTAGGTGGAAGTTTTGGAATATTTCCACTTCTTTGTAGTGCTGAGAGCTCAACTTGAAGTCTCATTCCAAGGTCATTTAAAATAAATGCTTTTGTACCTTTAATTGACAAAATCTCACCTTTTGAGTTATTATATTTTACTCTATCACCTACTTTAAAACTCTCACTCTCTTTTACACTTTGTGTTTTAATTTTACTAACTTTGTTATGAGCAATATTTAAGTGCTGGTGAGATTGCTCAATTTTTTTAGCTTTTATAGCTTTTTTTGCCTCTTCTTTAACATCTTTGTACTCTTTGTGAAGCTTTGATTTTTCTGTGTATATATGAGCATCAAGTGTAGCTTTTTGTTCTTTTAGATTTAAAGTAAGTCTTTCATAGTTTTCCAACTCATTATCAAGTTTTAAAATCTTGGTTTTATACTCTCTTTCTAAGTCACTACTTCTTTGTATTAGTTCATTTAACTTATCTTTATCTTCTCCATAAACCTCTTTTGCTCTTTTTATAATACCAAGTGGTATCCCATATCTTTGAGCTGTTTCAAAAGCATAAGACTTTCCTATTGTTCCTTGTAAAAACTCATAAGTTGGTTTACGATTTTCTTCATCATAAAGTGCTGCTATTAAATCTACATTTTCATTTGCAGCCATTAGTGCAGCTAGTCTTTTATGGTGAGTTGTTATAATAATTTTTATATCTTTTGAAATTAATTCATCAATAATTACTTTAAACAAACTTGCAGCTTCATCTGAATCTGTTCCTAGTTCTATCTCATCAACTCCCACAATAACCTCTTTTTTAGTAAATAGTTTTGAAAATTCAACCATTCTTCCTGCAAAAGTAGAGATGTCATTTTTAACGTTTTGTGGGTCATCTAAAACTGCTAAAA
Organism: uncultured Arcobacteraceae bacterium; assembly: GCA_964369325.1. Lineage (GTDB taxonomy): Bacteria > Campylobacterota > Campylobacteria > Campylobacterales > Arcobacteraceae > Marinarcus. The sequence goes on along the minus strand of CAYJFN010000045.1, from coordinate 6,921 downwards.
TCTCTTTAAAACTTCCTATAATACTCTTTTCATTGGCATTATATGGAAGTAAATATTTAGATAGAATTACTGCACTTAAAATAGATTTAAGAAGCATTGTTTTACCACCAGCATTTACCCCTGTTATCATAATAACAGATTTTGAGAAATCTACACTCACACTTTTTGCATCATGAAGTGCTGGATGTTTAAAATCAATTAACTTACAAGTTTTTGATTTACTTGGTAAAATAAAACTTTTGTCATTAATCTTAGCAAAAAACACTCTTGCTTGGTAGTGATCAAACCTATCAAACTCTTTGTTTATGAACTTTAAAAACATCAAGTTTTTTTCAAAAATATTAGTTATGTTTCTGCAAATTTTTACTAAAATCTCTTCTTGTTTGTTTTTTAGATTTGACTCTTTTTGTTTTAGTTCTGAAATATTATGTGGTAAAATATAAAAAAATCCAGAACTACTTCTGTGAATTACAGAAGCTTTTATAACATGGTTAAAACCACCTCGCACAAGCAAAGTCTCTTCAGAGTTTACAAAATGTATTTGAGAATCAACTAAATATGGTCTTAATTTACTATTATTTATTAATTGATAAAGTGAGTGTTTGATTGACTCTTTATTTGCTTTTATTGCACTATTGATTGCATCATAATCTTCGTTGATTCCTTCTTTTAAAACACCTTTTTGAGTAAAAAAATGTGTAATATCTACTATTTCTTGAGGTATTATAATTTTTTCAAACCATGTTAAAAGTTGCCCGTCAAACTTTATATTTTGTAAATATCTAAAATAGTTTATTATTTTAGTAAACTCAAAAATATCTTCAACACTTAAAACTGCTTGTTTTTGTATTCGCATAAAAGCATTATCTAAACTTGTAACTTGAGGTGGTTGTTTAAACTCATAAGAAGACAGCTCTTTTATGAGTTTAAAATGTATGTTTATATCACCTTCAAGTATGGGTTCTTTTGCTCTTGAAAAATGCTTTTTAAAGCTTTCAATATAATCTAATAAATCTAATTTTTTAAATATATCTTGCATGTTTTCCTTTTATAGATAAAATTGCCAATAAAGAAGCGCAATTGTAGTAATACATATAATTCCTACAAAATTAAAAACTAATCCAAATGTAGCCATAGTTTTTACTTTTACATTTCCCATACTCATAGCAATAGCATTTGGAGGAGTAGCAATTGGTAGCATAAAGGCATAAGATGCACAAATAGTTGCAACTAATAAAATCAAAGTCACATCAATATTTCCAATATTCCCTAAAGAGTAAATAATAGGAAGAGCAAGAGAAATCAACGCAGTATTTGATGTAATTTCTGTTGTAAATGTAATTAATGCTGCTATCATTAATATTAATAAAATAACAGGTAAATTTGTCAAATGTAACATATAGTTTGCTATTTCATTTGCTAATCCTGTTTTTGAAAATGCTGCTGCAATTGAAAACCCTGCACCAAATAAAAAAATAATTTCATAAGGAATTTTTTTTGTATCTTCCCATTGTAAAAATCCAATTTTAGGAACAAACATCAATAATCCAAAAGATAGTAAAATTCCTTTTTCATTTAACCCTAGTCCTGAATAAAATGGCTCTATTTTTGAGTTTGCAAATAGTAAAACAATCAATCCACCTAAAATATACAAAAGCCTCTTTTGTTCACATGTAAGTGGTTGTGTTACTTTTATCTCCTCTTTTAAAACTACGTCTTTTAAACCCAAAGATAAAACAAAAGGAATAATCAAAAGCATAATTAGTGCTAATGGTGCCATTAAAACAATCCAGTGAACAAATGCAATTGGTTCTATATCGTGGTTTTGCATAAATCCAAGTAATATAAGGTTTGGTGGTGTTCCAATTGGAGTAACTATTCCTCCAATACTTGCTCCATAAGCGATCGCTAAAACTAATCTAACTCTAAACTTTAAATTATCTGATAAAAATATTGCGATTGGCGTTAAAAGTAGTGCAGTAGTAGAATTTGAAATTAAAGAACTTAAAAATCCAGAAGTTATTGATACTGAAAAAAGCATTCCCCTTGGTGTACTTGGGAAAATTGACAACAACAAATTTGAAACATATTTATGTAAGTCTGTTTTTTGAGTAGCAATTGCTATCATAAAACCACCCAAAAACAAAAAGATTGTTGAATTTGCATAATTAATAGTAGTCGCATTTGTACCAAGTATTCCAAATGCAGGAAAAAGCACTATTGGTAAAAGAGAGACAACTCCAATAGGTAAAGCCTCATTTGTCCAAAGAATTACCATCAAAGCAATAGTTGCTAATAGCAATGAATGTTGCATAGAAAATGCAAAAGTTGCAACAAAAAATACAACTGCTGATACTAAAATTGATATTATAATATTTCTCAAAACTTATTCCCACTAACTTATTTTTTTGGTCTAAATGCTTTTATAACATTTTCATTTGTTTGTAAATATGGTCCTTCCATTAAATCAATACAATATGGAATCGCAGGAAATACTGCATCTAAGCACTCTTTAATAGATTTTGGCTTACCAGGTAAATTTACAATTAATGAACTTCCTCTAAGTCCTGCTTCTTGTCTTGATAAAATTGCAGTTGGCACATATTTTAAAGATACTTGTCTCATAAGTTCCCCAAAACCTGGCATCATTCTATCACACACATTTTGTGTAGCTTCTGGTGTTACATCTCTTTTAGCAGGTCCTGTTCCTCCTGTTGTTACAACCAAACAACAACCTTCGTTGTCTATCATATCAATCAATGTTTTTTCAATTGTTTCTTGGTCATCTTCAATAACTTTATAAACACTTTGCCAAGGTGAAGTTAAATACTCATTTAGTGTATCAATAATTGCTTGACCTGATAAATCTTCATAGATGCCTTTACTTGCTCTATCGCTTGTTGTAATTATTCCTATTTTTGCTATTTTTTCACTCATTTATACCCTTTATAATATATGTCCTACATCTTTTATGTAGTAAACAGTTGCATATTTTTTAAAAAATTCATATGCAACTTCTGAATCAATTATTTTATCTTCACTTCCTAGAAAAACTTCTATTTTAACCCCTTTGTTTACTAGTATTTGTAATTTCTCCTCTTCCCAAATGTAGTTTAAAAGACTACTTAAATCTTCTATATTATCTTGTTTAAAAAATTGTTCTATGTTTTTATTACTTGCATAATTTGCATTTTGCAAAAAAGTATTTGTGTAGGAGTTTTCATCTTTTTTAAAAAACATCAACTGCATTCTTTTGTATTTATCATCTTTATTTTGGAAAAATGCAGGTGAAAAAAGTTGTAATAAATCTACTCTTTTATTTGTGTTTAAAGTATATTCAAAAGCTTTTTGAGCTCCATAAGAAAATCCAGCAATACTTAAAGCATTTTCTTGCAAATAATCACTAAAGAGTTCACTTTCATTATAAAAGCAAAATCCACTAAAAAATCTATTTTCTAACAATATCATCTACTTTTATAACTTCATATTTTAAAATTATCTCTTTTAGCTCATTTACTTCATTTGCGTGTTTATAAAGTTCACTTTTTAAATCACTTTTTATAGATTCAATTAGTAAAGAGGTATCTTGGTACATTTTATACTCTTCTACAATTTTTTTTGCTAAAGTGTAAGCACTATTTATATCTCGTGTACTAACTAAATATGACTCCCCTTTTATTGTCTCGACACCAACACTACCGGCAAGATAGTTTCTTAACTGATTTAAAAGCTGTGTTTTAGAAGGATAGTTACAAGAAAACTCCTTAACTCCTTCTTGAAATAATGTGGTTTCAAAACCAGAAATATAAGCTTTACAGGCTTGATATGTTGCTAAAACTTCTTTTTCTTCACAAGAAAGTAAACTTTTTTCTTTCTTACCAAATTCTACTTTGGTTTTTGCTTTTTCTACATCTTCACTACTTATAGTGTTAGAATCTCTTTTTACCATATTTAAAAGCGCTTCATTTATAAGGGTTGCAAGTGCTGCAGAAGTAAATCCAGCAGTATTAAAAGCTAATTCTTTTATATCAAAATCACACTTTTTGCCTTTTAAATATAAGTCCAATATTTTTTGTCTATCTTCTACATTTGGCAAAGTTAAAAAAACTCTTCTATCAAATCGTCCTGCTCTTAGAAGTGCTTCATCTAAAACTTCAATTTTATTTGTTGCAGCAATGACAATCACTCCACTATCACCATCAAAACCATCCATTTGAGTAAGAAGTTCATTTAAAGTTGCTTCTCTCTCTTCATTTGCACTACCACTTCTGCTTTTTCCAACTGCATCTATTTCATCTATAAAGATAATTGATGGAGCGTGTGCTTTTGCTTTTGAGAATAGTTCTCGCACTCTTTTTGCTCCCATACCAACATAAATATGAACAAAAGAGGCTCCACTTTGATATAAGAATGGAACATTTGCTTCTCCAGCAACTGCACGTGCAATTAAAGTTTTACCAACACCTGGAGGACCAACTAGTAAAACACCTTTTGGCAGTTTTATACCATGTTTCAAATATTTTTTTGGGGAGTTTAAAAAATCAACTATCTCTTCAAGCTCTGCTTTTATGCAACTTATTCCTGCAACATCTTTAAAGCTAATATTTGAATGGACAAACTCTATATGCTCTTGAGAAGTTGGTTGTTCTTCTTGATTATTACTTTGCTGAGACACTGAACGTTCGCTTGCTTTTTGTAGTTCAGTTGTAAATTTATTTTGAGGAATATATTTTTTAAGTTTATCTTTGTAAAATTTTAAAAGAAAAGATAAAAAAAGTAAAATAAAAAGAAAAATCAATCCAACATAATATGTACTTGATTGAATATTTTCACTACTTTTATATAAAGTATATATAAGCAATGCAAGTAAAATGAGTGCAGACATTGCCATTAGTTTTAAGTTTTTTTCTATATTCTTTTTATTGTTATTATTACTAAAATTTTGAAACATTGTTTTGCTCCTTTACTTCATAATCACTTATTTCAATCCAGTCACCGACTAAATCAGCAGTTGAAGATACTTCTATTTTATTAAAATACTGGTCAAGTCCTGTAAAAATTCCATCTTTTTCTTGTTCTATTAAAACATCTAATTTTGGTTTTTTAAGTCTGAATTGATAATTTTTTTCATCAATCAATTTTACAAGTTCATTGTATCTTTGTTTTGCAATATTTCCCGAAACCATATCTTTCATAATAGCACTTGGTGTTCCATCTCTTTTTGAGTAAGTAAATGCGTGTATATGAGTTAGTGGAAATTTTTGTATATTTTGCATAGCTTCATTCCAAATCTCATCACTCTCTCCTGGATGCCCAACTATAAAATCAGTTCCCAAGGCATAGCCGTTTGAACTTAAAAATTCAAAAAGTTCTAAGTCATCTAAAACTTTATTTCTTCTATTCATAAGTTTAAGCATCTCTTTACTTGTGTGCTGAAGTGCTATATGAAGATGCTTAGCCATAAAAGGCTCATTAATAAGCTCTTTAAATTCATCATCAATTTGAATTGGCTCAATACTTCCAAGTCTTACTCTTCGCACACCTTTTATTTGTGATATTTTTTTAAGCAATTTTACTAAAGATGTATGTTGTTTTTTCCCATAGCTTCCAACATTTGTGCCTGTTAAGACAAACTCACCAAAACCATTTGATGCCAAAGTTGAGATTTGTTCTAATATTCTACTTTCTTCATAACTTCTAGCATCTCCTCTAACATGAGGGATGATGCAATAAGAGCATCTAAAATCACATCCTTCTTGTATTTTTATAAAAGCTCTACTTTTTCCTACAAAATCTTCTACAATTGTTTTATCTAAATGATCCAAATCACCTGCATTAAAAAATCTATTTTCATTTTTTAGTAGTTCATTTATTTTTTCTTTTTCGCTTTGTCCAAATAATGAATCTATTTTTTCTTCATTGAATAAATTTTCACCTTTTGTCCAAACACCACAACCTGTAAATATTATTCTTGGATTATTAGGAAGTTTTTTTAATGAATTTATATATCCACGTGCTGTGCTATCTGCACTATTTGTTACAGTACAAGAATTTATTACAACTATATTTGCTAAGCTTTCATCTTGTGTAACTTCAAAATCATTTAAATTGCTAATCATAACTTGTGTATCAACAATATTTGTTCTACAACCAAAAGTTTTAAAATAGACTTTTGGTTTAGTTGTTTTAAATATCATATTAATTGCCCTACTCCAGTTGCTTGAAGTTCAGATGGAAAATTTGGTCTTTGTGTATCAACGTTAATACTTTGTGTAGGATATGCTATTTTTATATCATCTTCTTTCATAAAAGCCTCCAAAATTTCTGGGCTTATAGAACTTCTTAAAGCTAATGCTGCATAAGAGTTAGTTAAATACCAAGATGAAACTACTATTCCATATGGTTCAACAAATGTATAAACTCTAGGGTCCACTCCTGTTGCTCTTAAAGAGTATTTACTTCTCATTTTACTTAGTTGCTTTCTTGTAATATCAGCGTATCCTTTTGAGTGCTGTTTTAGTATCTCTTTTGCAATATGCTGTGCTTTTTTATAATTTGAATCAAACGTAATAGTTATATCAATTCCATCCCAAACTGTTCTTAAATCTCCATGTGTATAGTTTGCAATTAGTTCAGAAAAGATATAGTTATTTGGAATAAACATAATTCTTCCTGTTCTTCTATTTGTCATATATGTTGTAAGAGTTATATCTTCTCTAATAGTAATTTTAAATAGTGAAATATCCAAAACATCTCCAACAACTTCTATACCATTTTTCTGTACTTTTATTCTATCTCCTACATTAATTGAACTAGATGTTACTATTACCATCCATCCAAAAATAGACATAAACCAATCTTTAAGTGCAATAGCAATACCTGCAGATGCAAAACCTAAGATTGTAACAATATATGAAACAT
>CAYJFN010000044.1:0-10295 GCA_964369325.1 uncultured Arcobacteraceae bacterium | reverse complement strand
CTCATAAGGTTTCTAGCACCATGTTTATCTAAAAATGAGCCCATAATGGGAGCTAGTAGCCCACCAAGTAAAATACCAACAGATAAAACACCAAAGATAAAAGATTTGCTCCATTCAAACTCTTTTACAAACTCTTCGCTCATAATTGAAATAGAGTAGTAAAGAGTTCCATATCCTATGGTTGTAGTAATTCCTAAACCTAAAACAGACTTTGCAGTGTTTTGTATAAAAATTCTTTTGTTTAGTTTTTGTAAAAAGGTCATATTTTTCAAATAGTTTTTAAAACTTGTATAAACTCTTTAACAGAAATTTGTATTTCTTGTGAATTGTCAAACTCTATAATATTTTTTGCAATTAGTTTTTCATAGCTTCTTCTTAGTCTATTCATAATTTGCTCTTCTGTTTCTCTTGCTCTTAATCTAAGTCTTCTTAAAAGCATATCTTTTGGAATAGTTATATGAATAGTTGTAACCTCATCAAAAGCATTTTCAAAATCTTTTATGTGCATTCTTGAAATAGAGATTATATTAACCCCTTCTTTTATAGACTCTTTTGCTATACCATAGCTGTTGTTGTGAGCTTCCCAACTTGAGACAAAATAGTTTGAAGCTTTTAAAATATCAAAAGCATTTTGTTTTAAGTAGTAGTTTTTCTCATTATCATCAGGTTTTCTTGTAATATATCTTTTTACAAAATTGTATGACTTATCCTCTTTTAGCTCTTTTTTTGCATATCTTAGTAAAGTATCTTTTCCTACTCCACTTGGTCCTACTATTAAAACAATTTTTTTACTCATTACTCTTCCTTTGGTAAGTATTTGTATATTAAAGCTCTTATATCTTTTAAATCTTCAAATCGTTCTTTTATAGTTTCATGACTCCAATTCCACCAAGCTATTTGTTCTATTGCTTGAATAATTTGTTTAGGAAATCTATACTTTAAAACTTTTGCACTAACTCCTGCAACAATAGCAAAAGCAGGAACATCTTTTGTAACAACTGCGTTTGAGCCAATAATTGCACCATTGCCAATAGTAACTCCTGGCATAATAACTGCACCATGACCTATCCAAACATCATGACCAATAACCACTTTTTGAACTTTTCTATAGTTAAAAAAGGCTTTATCATCTTGCCCAAAACCAAACATCTCTTGTCTGTAAATCATATGGTGTTGGCAAGGCATTTCATAAGGGTGAAAACCTGGATTTATTCTTACATTACTCGCAATATTTGCAAACTTACCAATGATAGTGTTTGTTATTTGAGAGTATTCCATAATATAAGAGTAATCATCAATTATAGAGTCTGAAATATCTGCAAATCTTTGAACTTCAGTGAATGCTCCAAACTCACAGTTTTGAATAATAGCACTTGATGAAACATAAGGCTTTTGCCCTAAAATAACCTCTTCATTTGTATTGTAGTTATCTATTTTTGTCATAGTGTACCTTAAAGTCTAAAACCTCTAATTCCATTGTAAATAGAATCACCATTTTTAATTGTTAAAACAACTCTTGGAAGATTTGTGTCATCAATTACTATAATATCTGCAAGTTTTCCAGCTTTTATTTCACCTCTATCTTCTAAGTTTGCATATCTTGCAGGAGTAGATGTAACCATAGAAAAACCAATTGCAAGTGGTAAGTTTGCATCTTCTTGCATTTTATAAACTGCTTGAAGCATTGAAGTTGGATGATAATCAGAGCATAAATATTTGCAAACACCTTCTTTTACTAATTGTATTGCAGCTATATTTCCACTTTGACTTCCACCTCTTACAATATTAGGTGCTCCCATTCCTGTAGCAATGCCTTTTTGTACTGCATATTTTGCTACTTCTAAATCAAGTGGAAACTCTGAAATTCTAACTCCTAAATCAAGTAAAGTATCTAACTTTTGGATACAATCATCATCATGACTTAAAAGTGTAAGGTTGTGCTTTTGTGCAAATTTGATTAACTCATTGATTTTATCTTCATCTTTAGATAGTTTTTGTTCAACTGCTTTTTCTAACTCTTCATCATTTAGCCCATAGTAGTTTCCATAATATGTTTTAAATGATTCCATAGTTTTAAACTGCCCTTGACCAGGTGAGTGATCCATAATAGATAGAAGGTTTACAAACCCTTTAGTAATCATTTGTTTAATTGGTTCAATTGCTTCCGTGTTACTTAATTCAAATCTTGCGTGAACATAGTTATCAACTCCTAAGTGCTGTTTGTTTGCATTGTAAATCTCTTGGATTTGCTGTTGTGCTAGTTCTATGCTTCTCTTTTTTTTAGGATTTTCTTCAAATCCAATTGCGTGAAACATAGTAGTAACTCCAGCCATAGATAGCTTTTTGTCTAGTTCTGCAACTGCCATTTGAATAGGAAAAGTTGCTCCATGTCTTGGCTCTATCTCTTTTTCGATAGCATCTGAGTGTAAATCAACAATTCCTGGGGTTATTTTTTTATCACCAAAATCAACCACAACTTCATTTGCACCATATTCGTCTATTCTTTCAATAAACTCACCTTTTATTACAACTTCAGCAGGGATAAACTCTTCATTTATTAATACATTGTTACTTCTTAAAATAGTTTGCATTTTTAGCCTTTAACTCTTTGTAATTTATATATATGGTCACTTATCATCTCCATTGCATCAAGGTCATGGAAAATTCCAACCATAGCAACTCCTTGTTTTTTTAGCTCTTTTAGTTTTTCAATCACTTTTAAAGTGTTGTTTTTATCCAAAGATGCAGTTGGTTCATCTAATAAAAGAAGTGATTTTGGAGCAATAATTCCTTTTGCTATATTTACTCTTTGTTGCTCACCACCACTAAAAGTTAAAGGAGATAAATCAAATAACTCTTCTCTAATAGATAAATAATCTAGCATCTCTTTAGCTTTTGCTCTTGAAGCTGTTTCCTCTTCACCTTTTACAATAAGTTGTTGAGCAACTATATCAACTGCACTAATTCTTGGTAAGATTTGTAAAAATTGAGAAACATAACCTATCTCTTCTTTTCGTAAGTTTAAAATCTCACTTTCTGTTGCTGTCGCTAAATTTACATGAGATTTGTCATCTCTTGTAAACATAATATCTCCTGATGTTGTTGTGTAAGTTCTATAAAGTGTTTTTAAAATAGAAGATTTTCCTGTACCACTTGGTCCCAATAAAGATAAAAACTCGCCATTTTTTACTTGGAAATTTATATCTTCAAAACCAATTACTTCAATACTTCCTCTTGTGTGAACTTTGAAAGTTTTTGCTAAATTTTTTACATCTAATCGTATCATTTTAAAATTCTCCTAAAGTATTGACGAAACTAATAATTGTGTATATGGATGCTGTGGGTCTTCTAAGATTTGATCCGTTAAACCTTTTTCTACTATTTGACCATTTTTCATAACAACTGTAATATCTGTTAGGTGTTTAATAACTCCTAAATCGTGGCTTACAACAACCATTGCAAAACCAATTTCATGTTGTAACTCTTTTATAAGGTCAAGAATTTTTGCTTGAACTGATAAATCAAGTCCTGTTGTTGGTTCATCAAGCAGTAGTATTTTTGGGTTGCTTGAAAGTGCTTTTGATATTTGTATTCTTTGCTGTTGTCCTCCTGAAAAATATTCAGGATAGTCATCTATTCTTGCTGTTGGAATTTCTGTTTTATCTAGAAAGAACAAAGCTCTTTTTCTAATATCTTCATAAGTTTTATTTCCACTTCCAATAATCTTTTCTGCAATATTTCCACCTGCACTAAAATTATAATTAAGTCCAAGTCTAGGATTTTGATAAATCATAGACATCAAAGAGTTTCGTAAAAATGAAAGCTCATTTAAGTTTGCATCTAAAATATTTTTTTTATTTCCATTAGCATCAGTAAAGTCTTTTACAAAAATTTCACCTAAACTAGCTTTTTGGTCTTGATAAACTAGTTGTAAAAGAGTTGATTTACCACTACCACTTTCACCAACAATTCCTAAAACTTCTCCGTTTGCCAAACTTAAATTCACATTATTTACTCCAACAACACTTTTGCAAGTTGAGCAAATTGATGAGTTGAAATTTACTCCTGTGTTTTCTAAACATTTTGGACAAGATTTACCAAATATTTTAGAGACATTTTTTATATCCAAAATCATTTTTAATTTCCTCTTTGTTCTTTTGTTGTATCACAATAATCTGTGTCATTACAATAATAGTGAACAACACCCTTGTCATCATAAACTTCATCTAAGAAGCTATCGCTACTTCCACATCTTTGGCATACTTGATTTTCGAATTTTTCTACTTTAAACTCTTTATCATCAAATTTCAATGGCACAACTTGCGTGTAAGGAGGAATAGCATAGATTTTTTTCTCTCTTCCTGCACCAAATAGTTGTAATGCTTTACAGTTATTTAGCTTTAATGTATCATATCTAGGAATTGGGCTTGGATCCATTGCGTATCTTTGATTTACCATTACAGGGTATCTATTTGAAATCCTTGAATCACCAAATTGTGATGTATCTTCATATAAAAGTATCCAAAGTTTTGAATAATCAGCATTTGCATGAAGAATTTTTGCTTTTGAAACATTTGGCTCTACTGTTTCAAGAACATCAGGCATAGGAACTTGGTAAACTAAAGTTTGATTCTCTTGTAGTTCAAACTCTGGAACTCTGTGTCTTGTTTGAATAATAGTTGCATCAGTTGTTTTTGTAGTAGTTTTTACATTTGTAACTGAAGATATAAAATTTCTAATATTAACTGCATTAACACTTCCATCACAACCTTGATCAATTACTTTTAAAGTATCTTCTTCATTTATAATTGATAGTGTAACTTGAAGTCCACCTGTTCCCCAACCTCTAGCAATTGGTAACTCTCTACTTGCAAAACCAACTATGTATCCAGGAATTGCGATTGCTTTTAAAATAGATCTTCTAATCTCTTTTTTTGCCTCTTCATCTAAAAAAGCGTATCTCATTTTGCTACTCCCTTATTTTCTATCTTCAGCATATTTTTGAGCTGATTTAAATATTTGATAATCTGCTTGAAATGTTACATAGTGCGGTAGTTTAAAGTGATTTGTCATACCATAAGACTCAATTCCATCTAAATGATGCATAATCATCTCAAAATCTGAAGCAATACTATGCTCACCTCCAATAGAGTAATGAGAGTTATATAAAGATAAATCAATCATTGACATAGAAATAGCTTTTGTTTCATTTTTACCAAAACAAAATCCAAAACCAGTTGTCAGTTTTGTATTTCCATCACTATCTTTGTTAAATGTTCCTAAACACTCAACGCTTGTTGCTTCTATTGTACCAATAGTTACTTCATTTTTTGTAAATGGGTGAGTAAATTTAATATCAAGTTCACCTATTCTTAAATCACCAATTGTAGGGTGAATATCTCCATATCCTCGCATAGTTGTATAACCTACACATAAAAGTGAGCCAGTTTCTGCTCTGCTCATTACTTGTAAAACTGCACTTCTTGAATATGGTGCAGTAGGATAGTTTCTTGTTATATCCCAAATACTCTCTTCTTTTGGCAAAGTTTTTATTAAGTTGTCATCTCTTAAAGGAGTCAAAGCAGACTTTATAACACTTTGTTTTGTTGAAAAGTTTTCAATATTTACTTCACTTTTTTCTAAATCAATTAGCAGTTTTATCTCATAATCATTTGAAGGTCCTAATAATTGCCCTCCTTCAATATCTTTAAAAGCAGAAGAAATTCTTCTTTGAAGTCTCATATTGTCAACATCAATTGTTTTTGCAATACCAATTCTTTGGCAAGAACTTCTATGAGCTCTTAAGAAAAATGAGGCATTTAATACATCACCAGCAGATCTTTTAAGTGCTTTTGCTGCTAGTTTTTTTGAATATAGTGAGCCTTCTGAAATAACTCTATCTATACAATAAGTTAAACCTTCAATTAGCTCTTCATCGTTTAATTTATCAGCTTTTTTTGTAATATCATCATAGAAATTTAAAGAGTTTTTAATAGCCTCTTCTCCACCTTTTATTGCATAATAAGCCATTATAAAATCTCCATTTTTGTTGTTCTTGAAAGTGCTGTTATTTCACCTTTTTTATTTAAAAAGAAAACTTCATTTCCTAAAGGATATTGTGAGTTTTTTTCTAAAAATGAGTTTACAAAAGAGTTATCAATTGGAAGTTGTACATCTTTATAGTTATCTATTCCAGCACCACTTAGTCTTACCTTTATTCCATTAAAATCTTTACATTTAAAAATATATGTTGCAGAAAATTCTGGCTCTTTTGAAGTTCCAATTTTTCCTTTATTAAACAAAAATTCATTTACTTCATCACAAAAAACATAATCAGCATTAATTACTTCTTGTTTTTTTGAATTTGTAATTGCTTCAATTAGTGAAAATTCCTCTTTCCCTTCATAAAAAAAGCCAACTTCACTGTATAGTAGTGTGTTTGCTATTGCTAATAAATTTGAGTCATAAAGTGACTCTATTTTCTCAACAGTTCCAGGCATACTAAGTGCGTTCATCATAGATTTAAAGTTATATCTATTTAATTTTTCTATATCTATTGTATTCATAAAAACCCTTACATTAAATCAAAAGATACTCTTGTAGAGTTTGTTTTTTGATTTATTTCTTCATCTATTTTTTCTTTAGCAACTTTTGCTTCTTGTAGTAGTTTTACAATCTCATCTTTATAGATATTTGCTTCAAAAGCTGCATCTAAAACTGCTGTATATAAAGACAATGTTTCATTGCTATCCATTACCATTGACCAACCTTTTGCAGACTGTACTTCAACAATAGTTGAAGTAACAAGAATTTCACCTGCGTAAAAATCACTATTAGAAATAGGATCTTTTACTGGAACAATTAATGTTTGTTCCGTTGGTACAGTTAAAACTTTTACTTCATAATTTTCACAAATTTGTTTGTAAAGTTTTTCTAGTTTTTCAAGTTGCACTAACTGTGCTAACTTATTTATATCTTCTCTTATCATTTTTATATAAACCTTTTTCTTATCATTGAACTTATTTTGTCAATTATCCAAACTGTAACAACAATAATAATTATAATAGTACACACATCACCATTTTCAAATGCTCTCATTTTGTCAAACAAATAAAACCCAATACCACCAGCTCCAACAAATCCTAAAATAGAAGCAGATCTAACATCACTTTCAAATCTATATAAACACATTGATACAAAGTGAGGCATTGTTTGAGGAACAACTGCATAAACTAAAACTTTTATAAATCCTGCTCCTGTAGTTGTAAGAGCTTCAACTGGACCTGGGTCAATTGATTCATTTCCTTCTGCAAGTAGTTTTGACAATACACCAGCTGTATGAATACCAAGAGCTAAAATACCAGCCATTGGTCCAAGACCTACTGCACTTACAAAGATTAAAGCCCATATAATTTCATTAATAGATCTACAAATGTTTGCAAACATAGTGGCACTTGCATATATTGCTCTTCTTAAAAACTCATGAAATGCAGACTTTCCTGGGATTAAAATATTTAAAATATTTTTTGAACTCATATATGACAATGGTACTGCTAATACAATTGATATAATAAGTGCAATAACTGCCATTTGGATAGTTTCTAACATTGCAAGTAAATAGTCTTTTAAGTCTGCACTATCTAGATTTGGTGGGAAAAATCCACTATTTGCAATTTCAGCATTTCCAAGAATATACTCTTTCATATAATCCCATCCACCAATAAGTGAAGATATACTCATTTGTGTATCATTCCAACTTTGTACAACTATTAATAAAAATATTACTATTATAAGACTTCTTGAAAGTGAGAATGGATTACTTTTAACTTTTAATTCATCTATGTTCATTTTGTTTCCTTATTAAAGCAAGTAAAAACTTGCTTTAAATTATTTTAATTTTGCTAATTCTCTAATTGGGTCGTATGTTTTATCATCAGTTTTAATATAACCTGCTAGTCTTAATCTTTTTAAACCTTCAGGATCTTTGTACTCTATAAAAGCTTTTTGAACAGCATCTTTTAAATCTTGTGGTAAATCTCCTCTAACTGCAATAGGAGAACCAGCAATTAACTCAGATTCCCAAATGAAGTTAAACTCATCATTACTCCATTGTTTTCCAACACCTCTATCAAAATCAATACTTGCAACTGCAGCTGCATCAATTTTTCCAGCTTTTACAGATAAAACAGAAGCTTCATGTCCACCTGAATACATAACTTTTTTAAAGTACTCTTTTGGCTCAATTCCCTCTTTTTTGAACATAACAGTAGGCACAAGTGTTCCTGAAGTTGATTGAGAAGATGTAAATGCCCAAGTTTTACCTTTGATGTCTGCTAAACTTTTTAATCCCGAACCTTTTTTTGTAATAATCATAGCTTTGTATCCAGCTGTTCCTGTTTTTTCATCTACTTCAATTACAACTGCTTGTGCATTTGCTCTTTTTGCAGCTTCTACATAAGATTTTGGTCCAAAGTTTGCAATATCTATGTGTTTGTGTTGCATACCTGTGATAATTCCTGTGTAATCACCTGCAAAAATTAACTTTACTTTTACACCAAGTTTTTCTTCTAAATATTTAGCTATTGGAGTGTAGTTCTCTTTTAAAGAAGTTGAGCCAGATACTGGAATTACTCCAAATTTTATCTCTTTTGGCCAATTCTCTTTTGCTGCAAACAATGATGTTGTTGCTAAACTTGCTGCTAAAACTGATGCTAATACTTTTTTTACTAATTTCATTTGATTTTCCTTTTGTTTAATTTTTTGTGTGATAAATTTTTTCAACTATTTCATCTGTAAGTTTTGAACTTTTATCATCAAAAATAATTGTTCCATGATTTACACCAATAATTCTGTTACAGTACTCTTTTGCATACTCTAAGTGATGCAGGTTTGCAATTACTGTTACACCATAAGTCTCATTTACCTTTTTTAAAATTTCCATTACTTTTCTAGCACTTTTTGGGTCTAGTGCAGAAACAGGCTCATCTGCTAAAATAATCTTTGGTTCTGCTGCTAATGCTCTTGCAATTGCAACTCTTTGTCTTTGACCTCCTGAAAGTTCGTCACATCTTTTTAAAGAGTGTTTTGTAATATCAACAATATCCATATACTCTTTTGCTTTTTTTAGCTCTTTTTTCTTATAAAGCTTTAAAATAGCTCTTGTTAAAGGTATATCTTTTAACATTCCACTTATTACATTATCTAGTACAGATAATCTATCTACTAAATTGTATCCTTGAAATATAACCCCTATTTGCTCCCTTAGTTTAATAAGATTTTTCTTTTTGATATTATTTAAATCAAAATCCAACACCTCAAACTTTCCATCAAAAACTTTTATACCTCCCGTAATTGACATAAGCATTGTAGATTTACCAGCTCCGCTTGGTCCAATAATTCCTATAAATTCACCTTTTTTTATTTGTGTGTTTACATCTTTTAAAATCTCAACTTTTTTGTACCCTAAAGTTAGTTTTTTCATCTTTATCATTTTTCTTCTCCAATTAAATTTACATTGATTTTGCAAACATCTGACCTAAAATAAGAAGTTCCATACTCTACACAGTTTCCTTTTTGGTCTTTTGAAAGTGTGCTTGTAACAAGTAGTGGTGTATTTGTTGGCATCATAAGAAGCTCACACTGCTCTTTTGTTGGTATAGATGCTTCAAATAGTGTTGTTTGTTTTGTTACTTCTAAAGTAGGGTAGCATTTAGCTAAAACTTTATATAGTGAAAATGGCTCTATTTCTAAGTTGTTTATTAACTCTTTATATATAAAAGCATCAAAATATGAACAAGAGATTGATATAGGAAGGTCATTTGCATATCTTAAAAGCTTTATTTCAATTACATCAAGCTCTTTGCTTAAACCTAAGGCTTGTGCAATTTCATCTGTAGGTTTGATAATATTTGCACTTAAAAGTTTTGTTTTTGGCTCATAACCTAAATCTAAAATCATAGAACTATAAGAGCTTTTATTGCTAATACAATATGGCACTTTTATTTTAGAAATAAAATTACCTTTTCCTTGTAAAGTATAAATAAGACCTTCATCTTTTAATTTTTGCAAAGCTTGTCTAACTGTGTGTCTATTTACTTTAAACTCTTTTGCAAACTCATTTTCAGAAGGTAATCTTTTACAGCTACTATATAATTTTTTATCAATGCTGTCTAAAATATGTTCATATAATTTTATATAAACAGGTTTGTCCATCTTTTTAACCACTTATGCTTCCTCAAGCTTTTTTTTGTTGGCGAAAGTATAAAGCTTAGTAGTTACACTCAGATTACAGATTG
>CAYJFN010000043.1:1262-10315 GCA_964369325.1 uncultured Arcobacteraceae bacterium | reverse complement strand
TGAGTAACACTTGTAGCTGCTACTACAAATCTTGTAAGTTCTGAGTTTATTTCACTAGCAATTAATGCAGGTAAAAACATATCTGCAAATCCAATAATTACAGTTTCAGAAGCAGCTTGCGCTTCAGGAATTCCAAAAAATTCATATATGTAAACAAAAGGCATCCCTAAAAGTTTAAGAACTGAAGTATATTCCGCAACAATTAATGTTAAAGTTCCAAGTGCTAAAATTATAGGCAACACACCTAACCACATTTCTAAAGTATTATGCATACCCTCTTTGAAAAAGTCTTTTAAAGAAGGTGAGTTTTTTGCTCTTCTCATACCAAGTGCAAAGCCATAACTAGCAGCTGAAAATCTTCTTGGGATTCTCTCTTTGTATTTTTTACCAGTATGAAACTCATTAGGTATTTTACTAAGTGGTGGAATTCTAGGAACAATAATAGCTGCAACAACTCCAGCAACTGCAATTGTTAGTAAAAATGGCAAGAACATGTGTTCTAGTTTAACTGTAGTAATAACAACTAAACTAAAAGTGATACTAACAATTGAGAAAGTTGTAGCAATAACTGCTGCTTCTCTTTTAGAATAGTAACCCTTTTCATACTGTTTGCTTGTCATTAATATTCCGACACTTCCATCACCTAGCCAACTTGCCATACAATCTAAAGCACTTCTTCCTGGTAGGTTAAATAAAGGTCTCATAACTTTAATTAGCAATGCTCCAAAAAAGTCAAGCAATCCATAGTTTAAAAGTAGTGGCAATAAAAGTGAAGCTAATAAGAAAACACATACTAAAATAGGCATAAGATCATTGATGATTAATCCACCAGTTGTTCCACCTATAACAGCTTCTGGACCTACTCCAAAGAATATCATTGTTGCAACAATAAACCCTAAAACTCTGACACTTAACCAAAAAGTATTTATGTTAAAAAGAGTATTTAAAGAGTCGCTTTGAGATATTAAATCAAGTTTTATGAACTTGTTTAACACTGATATAATGGCGCTCGTAGCTACAAGAAAATAGATTACATGAAGAGAGTAATCACCCATAAGATTTAGTAAAAACTTAGCCATAACAGCAATTGGTATAGTTAAGTTACCATCATAAAAAATTGGTGTAATAAATAAAAATATACCAATTAATGAAGGAAAAATAAATTTAAAGGCAGTTGTTTGTATGGTGGATCCTTTTCAACTTGAAGTAAAACTATAAACTTTAATTTTACTTAAGTTTTATTTTTAGTCTAATTAGTCAGGATTATATTGTTTTTTTACTTAAACTATAGGATTTTATGAACTTTTATTTATAAAAATGAATTTAATATTAGTTCCAAAAATATACAAGAAACCATAAAATTTATTTCATATTAAAAATATCAAAATATAATTCAGCAAGAGTTATATAATTGATTGGTATTAAAGGGGATTTCTAAAAGTGTATTTAGAAAGTATAAGAGAGTATTGGGATACAAGAGCCAAAGGCTACTCTGAAAAAAGTGTTACAGAACTATGCTCACAATCAGCAGATTTTTGGATAAATAGACTAGAACAACATTTACCTAAAGGTAAAGTTCTTAACTGTTTAGATATGGGATGTGGACCAGGGTTTATTGGAATACTTTTGGGCAAAATGGGAAACAATATCACATTTTGCGATTATTCAGAAAACATGATTGAAGAAGCTAAAAAAAATGCTACAAAAGCAGGGATAAATTTTTGCGTAAAAAGAGGTGATGCTCAAAACCCAGATTTTGATGATTCTACATTTGATGTTATTGTAAGCAGAAACCTTGTTTGGAATTTAGAAGAACCAGAAACAGCTTACAAAGAATGGCTACGAATACTAAAAGAAAAGGGTAAACTTATTGTTTTTGATGGTAACCACTATTTGCACCAATATAATGAAAAATATTTAGAAAGAAAAAAAAGTGCACAATACAAAGATCCCCACACTAAAGAGTATATGAAAAACGTTGACCCAAAAATTATGTGTAATATAGCAAAAAATCTTCCTTTAAGTAGATTTGAAAGACCACATTGGGATGTTGATTTTTTTGTTAAAAACAAAGCAACAAGTGTTTATGCCGAGCCAGTTTGGAAAGATTTCTTAGACTCTTCAAATAATAAAAAATCAATTATAGACGAGTTTGTAATTTGTGTTGAAAAATAGCAAGAATAAGGAGAAGGGTAATGCTTATAAATGAAATAAAAGATTATTGGGCAACAAGATCACAAGGATATTCAAAAGTTAATAAAGATGAACTTTCATGTAATCAAAAACAAAAGTGGTTAGAAGCTATCGAAAAACGAATAGGAAATGTTGACAAAAAAACTTGTAGAATTTTAGATGTAGGAACAGGACCTGGGTTTTTTGCTATTTTACTTGCAGAAGCTGGATATAATGTTACGGCAATTGATTTAACTGAAGAGATGCTAAAAGAAGCAAAAGAGAACTCTAAACATTTAAATGATAAAACAGAATTTAAAGCAATGAATGCAGAAGATTTAAGTTTTGAAGATAATACATTTGATGTACTTGTAACAAGAAATTTAACTTGGAACTTGGAAAATCCAGAAAAAGCATATAATGAGTGGATTAGAGTTCTAAAAAAAGATGGAGCAATGCTTAATTTTGATGCAAATTGGTATTGTTATATAAATGATGAAGAAAAAAGAAGTATGTATATAGAAGATAGAAATAGGGCATCAAAAGAAGAAGTTGAAGATTTTTATGAAGGTACTGACATAGAAAGAATGGAAAATATCGCTAGAAAATTACCTTTAAGTGATACCGTAAGACCAACTTGGGATATTGATGTTATGAATAAAATAAATGTTAGTAAATTAACTATTGAAGAGAATATTTGGGAAGAAGTTTGGTCAGATGAAGAAAAAATAAATTACACTACAACGCCTATGTTTCTTGTAATGGCAAATAAATAATTTACATAATTTGCCTCAATGAGCTATTAAATTGCAAAAATATATTTTCAAAAGAGTTTGGCAGTTAATACCTATATTAATAGGCATATCTCTTTTGACTTTTTTTATTATGCAATTATCATCTACAGATTATGTTGATGTAGTAACACAAAACACAAGTACTGTGCTTTCAAATGAAGCTATGCAGGTAAAAAGAGCCCAATTAGGTCTTGATAAACATTTTATAATTCAGTATTTTGATTGGATTCAAGGCTTACTAAAAGGTGATATGGGAGTATCTTTTGCAACAAAGCAAAATGTCTTTGATATGCTTTTGTCAAAATTACCAAATACGATATTACTTGCATTTTTTTCTTTAATATTAACATTTTTAATCTCTATACCACTTGGTATATATTCAGCAATTAATAAAAATAAATTTGCTGATGGATTAATAAAAATATTTTGCTTTATGGGTAACTCAATACCTAATTTTACTATAGGGTTTATACTTATTTATATTTTTGCTGTAAAACTAGAGATTTTAAATGTTATAAGTGAAAATTCCTTAGAAGGGCTAATCTTGCCTTCTTTAGCTTTAGCAATAGCAATGAGCAGTAAATATACAAGACAAATTAGAAACATAGTTATTGAAGAGTATAACAAAGATTATGTAATGGGTCTTAGAGCTAGAGGAATAAGTCAAAAAGACATAATTACAAGAAGTGTATTAAAATCAACTATGATTACAATTTTAACACTGGTATCACTCTCACTAGGCTCATTGTTAGGTGGAACTGCAATTATTGAGTCTATATTTATGTGGGATGGCATGGGTAAGATGGCAATAGATGCAGTTATGATGAAAGATTATCCAGTAGTTCAAGGGTATGTATTGTTTATGGCTTTTATGTATGTAATTGTAAATTTAGTAACTGATATTTTATACCATTACATTGATCCACGAGTAAGAAAGAGCATAGATGAATAAAAACTATAAACTAATACTATTTTCATCAATAGCAGCAATTTTTATATTAGTAATCCTATTTTCTTCTTACATAGTACCTTTTGATCCTTATGAGCAAAACCTACAAAATGTATTAGCCTTCCCATCAAAAGAACATATACTTGGAACAGATAAATTTGGTAGAGATATTTTTTCACGAATACTTATAGGTGGGCAGACTACCTTGTTTTCAGCTTTTTTTGTCATAGCAATATCAGTCTTAGTTGGTACTTTAGTAGGTATTATTGCTGGATATATAGGTGGAAGCATTGATAATTTACTTATGAGAATTTCAGATATATTTCTTGCATTTCCTGATATAGTATTAGCAATTGCAGTTGCTAGTATATTAGGAGGTGGAATTATGAACTCTATTATTGCTTTGGCATTAATATCTTGGCCAAAGTTTGCAAGACTTGCAAGAGCAGAAGTTTTAGTTATTAAGAATATGCCTTTTATAGATGTTGCAAAAATGAGTAATACAAAAAATATAAAAATTTTATTTAAACATATACTACCTAATATCTATAGCACAATTTTAACTGTTGCTATTATAGATATTGGTGCTGTTATAATGTCTATCGCAGGACTATCTTTTATAGGACTGGGTGCTGCTGCACCAGAAGCTGAGTGGGGAGCTATGATGAGTGGGGCAGTTGTGTTTATTCAAACAAGCCCGTGGGTGATACTATCTCCTATTTTAGCTATATTTATAACAGTATCAATATTTAATATGCTAGGAGAAGCAATAAATGAATATAAGGAAAATAGGCAATAAATATGAAAAAAACAATAAAATTATTTAGTTTGATGGTTGCTGTAGTTTTTATAGGTTGTGGAACTCAAGATAATAAAACTATAGAAGAAGATAAAACTTCTACTTTTGTGTATGGTACAACTGCATATAATGTTTCAAATGCAGATACAGGCTTAAATCCACATAAAGATTATTCAGGGTGGTCAAATATTAGATATGGTGTTGGTGAAACGCTTTTTAAATATTCACAAACTATGCAGTTAGTTCCATGGCTAGCTTCAAGCTATGAGCGAATTGATGATAATACTTGGAAAGTACAGATAAAAGATGGGATTACCTTTTCAAGTGGAAGAAAACTAGATGCCAAAGCAGTCAAAGAGTGTTTAGAAAACCTTATAAAAGTTCATGATAGAGCCCCGTATGACCTTAAAATAAGTAGCATAGAAGCATCTGGGCAAACAGTTATATTTAAAACAAAAGAACCAGTTGCTACATTTATAAACTATCTATCAGACCCTTATGGGGCAATAATTGATATGCAATATGGAGTTACAAAAGATGAAAATGTTGCTGGAACTGGTCCATTTATAGCAACATTTGTATCAGACACACAAATTGACCTTGTAAAAAATAAGAATTATTGGAATGGTGAAGTCAAAACAGACAATGTAATAATAAAGTCTATAACAGATGGTGATACGCTAACCCTTGCTTTACAATCAGGTGAACTTGATGCAGTTCAAGGTTTGCCTTATGCTAATTTAGCACTGTTTAAAAACAATAAGAATTATAAAATAAGTTCAGCAGATACTACAAGGGCTTTTTTTGCACAAGTAAATAGAAAAAATATAGCTTTGCAAGATATTAATGTAAGAAAAGCTATATCTTTGAGTATTGATAGAAATAGCTTTACAAAAGTATTGCTTAATGGAAATGGAGTAAGTGCACAATTTCCATTTACTAAAAGTATGCTAGATGAAAATAGTCAAACTGAGCTTGAATTTAATATTGAAGAAGCAAAAAAACTATTAGCACAATCAGGTTATGTGGATACTAATAAAGATGGATATGTTGATAAAGATGGCAAAAATTTAACTCTTACATGGCTAACATACCCAAGCAGGCAAGAGTTACCACTTTTAGCTCAAATGGCTCAAAGTAATCTAAAAGATATAGGAATAAAAATTATTATAAACTCAACCGCAAGTCATATTGATTTTATAAAATCAGGCAATTGGGATATTTATGCAAGTGCTTTTGTAACAGCACCTACTGGTGATATGCAATATTTTTTTACAACTCATGCTTTAAAAGATTCTGCTAAAAATAGAGGTGGGTTTTACAACGAAGAGTTAGAAAATCTTAATAAACAGATGAATAAATCTTTTGATACAAAAAAGCGAAAAGAAATAGGGAATAAAATGGCACAAATTCTTGTAAATGAGTATGAGTTTATATTTGCATCACATCTAAAAATGTCATTTGTTATGAAAGATAGTGTAAATGATTTTATAGCACACCCTAGCGATTATTATGAAATTACATCTGAACTTTCTGTAAAATAGGAGAGATAAGTGCTTAGTATTTCAAATTTACAAGTTTATTGTAATGATAAAACTATACTTAACAATATTAATTTAGAAATTAAAAAAGGTGAAATATTAGGCATTGTAGGTGAAAGCGGTTGTGGCAAAAGTACACTTTTAAAAACTATAATGGGTTTGAATAGTAATGATTTGGTGGTTACTAAAGGTGAAATAGTATATAACAATAACAATTTACTAAAACTTTATGAGAATGAATTTAGAAGTTTAAGAGGTAAAGAGTTAGCTATGGTTTTTCAAAATGCTGAAGCAACATTTTGTCCTGTTAGAACCATAGAAAGCCAATTTTTAGAGGTTATTCAAACTCATAAAAAGGTATCAAAAAAGCAATCACTTGAAATGATAGAAGATATTTTTAATATTATGAACTTAAAAGATATAAAAAGAGTGCTTAAAAGTTATAGTTTCGAACTTTCTGGAGGTATGAATCAAAGAGTAGCAATTGCGATGTCTTTGATATTAAAACCAAAGCTACTATTAGCAGATGAACCTACAAGCTCTTTAGATGTTACCACACAAAAAAAAGTTATTGATGAGATGATAAAAGTTTGTAAGCAATTAGGAACTTCTATAATAATAGTTAGCCATAATAAAGCAGTTGTAAAATATATGGCAAATAGTATTATTACAATGAAAGATGGAAAGATTATAGGAAATCTAAAAAATAGGTGATATGTGGAAAATCTATTAGAAGTAAGAAATTTATCAAAAGTTTATAAAAAACAAAAGAATAGTTTTCAAGCTATAAAAGATATTAGTTTTTGTGTTAAAAAAGGCGAATGCTTAGGAATTGTAGGAGAGAGTGGTAGTGGAAAAACTACAATAGCTAGAATATTATCTAACTTAGTAAAGCAAGACACGGGTGAGATTTATTTTAAAGGTAAGCTCAGAGGAAATGAGTTTTTAAAAGATATTCAAATGGTTTTTCAACAAAGTGATAAATCTTTTAATCCTAAAATTAAAATACTCAACAGCATAATAGAACCTATGCAAAACTATGGGGTGGATAAAAATGAAGCTACTAAAATAGCTTTAGATACACTAAAACTTTGTGGACTCAAGGCTGATATGTTTGAAAAATATCCTTATCAACTAAGTGGTGGACAAGCTCAAAGATGTGCAATAGCTAGAGCTATTTCTTTAAATCCTGCTCTTCTTATTTGCGATGAAGCTACAAGTGCTTTAGATGAAAATATTGAAAGTCAAGTTATAAGACTGCTTATGGATATTAAAGAAAAACATGATATGACTTATATTTTTATATCTCATAACATAGAGCTTGTAAGGCAAATTTGTACAAGAATTATAGTTATACAAAAAGGCGAGATTGTAGAAGTTGGCAAGTGCAAGGAGATTTTTTCAAATCCAAGTCATCCATATACAAAGTTATTGCTAAGCGCCAATATTAAATTTTTTGAAGAGTGAAATAAAAATAGTAGAATACAATATCACATTTTTCCTAATTCCTACAAATAAACCTTTTTAAACCACTTAGAAAAAACAAACAAGCTCCAAAGATGTTGTTTAAACTTTTTTTGTTTTGCAAGAGTGTAAATGTGCTCTATGTAGCTTTCGTTGAAAAAGCCTGTATGGGTATTAACTTCTAAAATAAGCTCTAAAATACTACTTTTATAGTGGTTAAAAATCCACTCATTAAAAGGAGAGTTAAACCCTTTTTTAGTACGGTTGATAATCTCATCCGGGATATATTTACTAGCTATTTTCTTTAGCAAATATTTATTGGTATTTCCTAGTTTTATTTTTGAGTCAATACTAAACATATAGTTTACTAAGTTAAAATCTAAAAATGGGTTTCGCACTTCTATTGAGTGAGCCATACTCATTTTGTCTACTTTACTAAGCAAACTCTGACCCAGCCAAACTTTCAAGTCAATGTAACTCATCCAATCAACAGGATCATTTTTTGGTGTTTCACTTTTGTAAAAAGGAACTTTTTTAAACAATCTTCTTTTTTGAATGTCTGTAAAGATTTCTCCAAAAGAGTTGTACAAAGACTCTTTTTTAATTACTCTTCGTAAATATTCACTCTCTTTTGTGTTGTTTTGAAGAGTTGTTATAATTGAATCCATAAACTCATATTGTTCACTACTAAGAGTTTTTTGAAAATTATAATAACTCATAAACTTAGCATAATTATCATAGCCTAAAAATATTTCATCGCTTCCTTCACCACTTAAAACACATTTTATTCCGTGTTCATTGATTTTCTTGCTTAGCAAAAATAGGGGTATTGCTGCACTATCTGCATGGGGTTCTTCTAAAAAATCCATTGCATCTTCAAAAGAATCTATAAACTCTTTTTGAGAGATTTCTAGTGGATGGTGGTGCGAGTTGATATGATTTGCAGTGATTTTGGCATAAGGAAGCTCACTATAGCTTGGATAATCACTATATCCCACACTAAAAGTATGAATTTTTTTGCCACTAAGTTTTGTATAAAGTGCAGATATAAGAGAAGAGTCAATACCACCACTTAGTAAACTTCCTACTTCCACATCTGCTTGGATTCTTTGTTGAACGCTTGAAATTAGTAGCTCTTCAATATCTCTTAAAGCAGTAGTTTCATCTTTGATTTTTTTGTAGGTGTTTATTTTGTAGTATCTTTTTGTTGATAAGTTTCCATTTTGGAAAATCAAGTAAGTAGAACTTTCAAGTTTTTGAATATCTTGAAAAAAAGTATTATCATTAAGTGGAACAAAATATTGCAAATATTGACTAAGTGCAACTTTGTTTAT
>CAYJFN010000043.1:0-1162 GCA_964369325.1 uncultured Arcobacteraceae bacterium | reverse complement strand
AGTTCTTTATAGTTATAAATTTCACCATTGAAAATAAGTAAAATATCATCGTACAGCATAGGTTGATTTGCCTCTTCATGTAAATCAACAATACTTAATCTTGTATGCCCAAAACTATTGCCATTGATAAATTTAAAATCACTAAAATCTGGACCTCTATGATTTAATAAAGATACAATTTTACTAAAGTCTTGATTTGAAATATAGTTACAACCAACAATCCCACACATTATAAAGCTTCTCCAAAGTAGTAATAAATAATCTTTATATAAAAATATACAAGCCCTATAAATAAAAGTGAGCTTACTAATATTGCTGAGGTCATATCTTTAGGTCTACAGTTATATAGTGCTGCCATATTAACATTTGTAACAGCAAGTGGAACCATAAGTTCCATTAAAATAATAGCACCAATATAAAAATCTATTTTTACAAATATTATTACAATAAATCCAACAAGTGGCAACAAAATATGTTTAACAAAAGAGATATGAAGTGAGAGTTTCCATGCAGTTGTTTTTAACTTAATTTGACTTAAGTACATTCCAAATATTACAAGCTGTAAAACCATTGCAGAGTATGCACCCATATCTAAAAAAAGTGCAAATGACTTTCCAATAGGAAGGCTTAAATAGTTATATCCTAAAGCAATAAATGCAAACCAAATAGCTGGTATTGTAAAAATTGATTTCATAGCTTCTTTAAAATTGAATTGTTCTTTTGCAAAAAAATATATACTTATTAAATATATAAAAAATACATTTGCAATATTTAAAATACTTGTATACGGAATACTTTGCTCGCCAAAAAGTGCAATACCTAAAGGGATACCAAGGTTTCCTGTGTTCCCAACTAAAGATGATCCTAAATAAATAGAACGTTCCTTACTATCTTCAAATATAAGTTTGTTTACCAGTAGTAAAATAGCTAAGCAGATTAATACAATGACTATGTAAATTGCAGGGACTCTAAGAAACTCTATATTAACTGGTGCTTTTGTAAGTCCCCAAAAGACAAGTATAGGGTGAAGAAAGTATAAGTTTAGAAGAATAAAACTTTTTTCATTTAGTTCATCTTTAAAGACAAGTTTAGAAATAAATCCTATAACGATAAAAAAGTAAATGACGCCAATTGATACTAATGCTTCTATGTGATTTCCTTT
>CAYJFN010000042.1:0-10358 GCA_964369325.1 uncultured Arcobacteraceae bacterium | reverse complement strand
TTCCAAGTTGCTGAAAAATATAAATTTATCGAAGTTGGTGGATTTACAGGAAATAAAGATGGTATGGTAAAAACTCCAACTTTAAGAAACATTACTGAAACTGCACCATATTTCCACAATGGAGCAATCTGGTCATTAGCTGAAGCTGTTAAAGAAATGGGTTCAGTTCAATTAGGTATTAATATTTCTGATAAAGAAGCTAAAGAAATAGTTACTTTCTTAAATGCATTAACTGGAACTAAACCAACAATTGTTTACCCAGTATTGCCTGCAAGTACAGACAAAACTCCAAAACCTAGTTTTGACTAATAAATAGAGTAAAAGTGGAAGATTTTCTTCTACTTTTGCCTACAACTTTGATATATTTTCGATATTTAAATCTTCTTCAAACAAATATGGTCTAATTTTATTAGGAATTTTTGAAACTCGACACAACTCTTTAAAATCTTTACTCATACTCACTTCTTTTATATATGGAGCTATAAAAATATGAGTTTGTGTTATACAAATAGCAAAAGAGTCTATTACACACTCTTTTTGTTTTAAAATCTCATCTCTTTGTAGCTTTGTTAAAAGGTAGCCTCTTTTTTTTAAATTAATGTCTATTGTTCTAATATTTAAATTATCATCACCACTATTTTTAAATACTTCAAGCTCTTTTTGTTTATATATTGGCATGTTTTGAACATTTAAGGAGTTTAAATCATTTTGTAAATATTCAAAAGATTTTTGAATACCACTTTGAAATTCTTGTAAAAAAGTATTGCTAAAATTTTCTCTAAAATAGTTTCGTCTATACTCTAAAGAACTATTGCTTTCATCATAAAAATAGTGGTGATTGTTCTGCTTTAAGAACTCTTCTAGTTCTTTTTTAGAAGTATTTATAAGTGGCCTGTAGATAGTATAAGTATCTTTTTGTAAAGTTTCATTTAGCCCAAGAAGTTCAACTAGACCAGAGCCTTTGCTTAACTGCATTAAAAACCATTCTAATTTATCATTTAATTGATGTGCAGTTAATAGTGTTTCATACTCATACTCTTCAATTAGCTCTTCAAAAAAATCATATCTAACTTTTCTTGCAGTAAACTCGAAATTTGAAGTTTCTAACTCTACACTTCTTATAAAACATTGTTTTTTATATTTAAGTGCTAATTTTACAGCATAGGCTACTTCTTGTTTTGATTCTTCTCTTGTATTATAATTTACAATTGCTATATCAAAAGGAATATTTCTTTCTAACAAAAGAAAAAAAAGTGCTGTTGAATCAACTCCTGCAGAAAATGCTAGAAGATTTTTTTTCGTGTTTAATTTAAAGTCAATCATCTTTTAGTATCGTTGCAAGAAGTTTATCACCAACAAGTTCAGTTACTTTTGCTTTATAAATTTTACCAAACTCTATTTTAGTATCTAGTTCATTATCATTGATATAAATTTCACCATCAATCTCAGGAGCCCATACAATATCTTTTGCACTTAATAAATATTCATGTTCATCACTTTGAGAATCTACTATAACTTTTATAGTCTTTCCAACTTCATTTTGTAAAGCTTGTAAAGTTGTTTGTTCTATTATTTCTCCAAGAATTTCTGCTCTTTCATCTATAGTTTCATCAGGAATTTTATCTTCTCTTTCATAAGCAGTTGTTCCTTCTTCATCTGAATAAGAGAACACATTTGCTCTATGAAAACCATACTCTTTTACAAAGCTGCAAAGCTTATCAAAATCCTCTTTTGTCTCACCTGGATGACCAACAATAAAAGTAGTTCTTATAAAAGAATTATCTCCCTCTTTCATATGTTCCATAAGCTCTTTTAGTTGCTCTACACCTTTCCCTCTTTTCATAATTTTAAGCATTGAAGGAGTGATATGTTGAAGTGGCATATCAAAATAGTTGTGAAAGATATTTGAATTTTTGATTTTATCTATTAGACTTAAAGAGGTTGTCGATGGATACAAATATAAAATTCTTGCACTTTTTACACCTTGGATTTTTTCTATTTCATCTATTAGTAACTCTAAGCCGTTGTTTATATTGTGGTCTTTTAAATATGATGATGAGTCTTGCGAAACAAAAGAAAAATCAAAATATCCTTTTGCTACAAGAGCTTTAACCTCTTTTACTAAAGACTCTAGTGTTCTTGAAAAAAGCTTTCCTTTAAAAGAAGGAATTGCACAAAATGAACAAACTTGATTACATCCTTCACTTAATTTTATATAAGCATGATAGTTTGAACCAGTAATTACTCTTTCATTTACTTCTGTTTGTAAAAATACTTTGTTTGTAAAATGGCTTTGCTTTTCATTTACTAGTACATCAATCTTGTCATAATCCCCGACACCTGTAAAAATATCAACTTCTACAAGTTCATTTTGTAACTCATCTTTGTATCTTTGACTTAAACAACCAGCCATTACAAGAACTGACTCTTTTTTTCTAAGACTATGAAGATTTAAAATTGTGTTAATGCTCTCTTCTTTTGCACTATCAATAAATCCACATGTATTTACAATAATTACATCTGCAATTTCAGGATCATTTGTTAGCGTATACGAACTTAGTTTCCCAAGCATTACTTCTGAGTCAACAAGATTTTTTGTACAACCGAGCGACACTAAGTGAAGGGTTTTTTGTGGTTTGTTTGTTGTAAATTTCATTTTATATCCATATATTATCAATAAGTCTAGTATTGCCTATTTTAACTGCAAGTAAAATTACACTATTTCCTAATGTAATAGTTTTTATCTCTTTAAAATCTCTACTTACAAAAGCTATATACTCTACCTCTAAATCTTTTAAAATACTTTGCATTTGTTCTTTTAAAGCACTACAATCATAAATCCCATTTCCTATTTGCTTTGCAGCAGTTTTGAGTGATTTTGAAAGCAATAATGCTTGAACTCTTTGTTTCTCATCTAAATAAACATTTCTACTACTTAGTGCTAAGCCATCATTTTCTCTAATTATTTCGCACTCAACTATATTTATAGGAAGAAAAAAGTTTCTTACCATTTGTGAAATAAGCAGAAGTTGTTGTGCATCTTTTTTTCCAAAATAAGCATTTGTAGGCATACTTAAACAAAATAGTTTTAATACAACTTGCAAAACTCCATCAAAATGCCCTGGTCTTCTTTCTCCTTCTAAAATATAACTTTTAAGATTTGGTGCTTTTACTAAAACTTCATCATCTGCATACATAGAAGATATTTCTGGCATAAAAAGATAATCAACTTTACAAAGTTCACAGATTTTTATATCAGATTCATCTTTTCTTGGATATTTATCTAAATCTTCACCTTGTAAAAATTGAGTTGGATTTACAAAAATAGAGACTATTACAATCTCATTTTCTTCTCTTGCTTGTTTTATAAGTGAAATATGTCCATTGTGTAAAGCTCCCATAGTAGGAACTAATCCAACACTACAAGATAAACTTTTTCTTACACTTTGTAGCTCTTCAATTGTCTTTAAAATCTTCAATCTTTTCCCTTAACTTAAAGCTTCCCATAAAGTTCCTTGAGCACTATCCATTAGTGAAATTCCCATAGTAGTTAGTTCTTCTCTTATTTGGTCTGCTTTTTGAAACTCTTTTTGCTGTTTTGCTAAATTTCTTTGCTCGATTAATTCTTCTATTTTTAAAATAGTTGCACTATCAACCCCAAATTGAAAATATTTAAAAGCATCACTATACCCAACACCTAAAATATCATTTATAAACTCTATATTTGCAACTAACTCTTTTTTTAGATTCTTATTTTTTGGCTCTTTGTCTAAAGCATCATTTGAAATTGTTATCATCTCATCAACTAGTGAAATTGCTTTTGCACTATTTAAATCATCATTAAGTGCTTCAAAAATCTCTTTTTGAAACTCTTTATTTACTGAACTTTTTTCAACACCATAAACTCTTTTTTTCACTCTATAAAGTTTGTCAAGTCTTTTTTTGGAAGCTATTAAATCCTCTTCATTAAAGTTAAAATTGTTTCTATAGTGTGCTGTTAGTAAATAAAATCTTACAACTTCACCAGAATAGCTTTTTAAAATATCTTTTAAAAAAAATGAGTTTCCTAAAGATTTACTCATCTTTTCTCCATTTACATTTACAAAACCATTGTGCATCCAATATTTTGCTAAATTTTTTCCTGTTGCACATCTTGTTTGAGCAGCTTCATTTTCATGGTGTGGAAAAAGTAAATCAGCCCCACCTCCATGAATATCTATTTGATATTCAAAATCTTTGTATGCTAAATTTTGGTCAATCATAGCACTACACTCTATATGCCAACCAGGTCTTCCCCTCCCAAAACTAGCTTCAAAACTTACTGTTTCATCTTTTTTTACTTTCCAAAGTGCAAAATCTTTTGGGTTTCTTTTTTGAGTGTTTTGTTCAACTCTTGATTGAGTTTGTTCATCTTCTCCTCGATAGCTTAGACTTCCATAAGAGCTATCTTTTGAAGTATCAAAATAAACGCCATCATCAATAATATATGCAACATTTTTTTGCAAAAGAGTTTCAATCATACTTCTCATTGCATCTAAATTTTCAGTAGCTTTTGGCTCAAAAGTATTTGGAAGAATATTCAAACTTTGCATATCGTTTTTATACTCATTTATATAAAAAGTAGTAATCTCTTCTAAAGTTTGCCCTGAGGTTTGCATTTTATTTAAGATTTTATCATCAATATCAGTGAAGTTTTTTGTCATTGTAACTTCATATTCATTTGCTTTTAGAACTCTATGAAGCAAGTCAAAAGCTATTGCACTTCTTGCATGACCTAAGTGAGAATCGTCATAAACAGTTGGTCCACATACATAAATTTTTGCTTTTTTTTCAACTAAAGGAGAAAAAATCTCCTTTGTTTTTTTGATTGAATCATAAATAACTATAGATTTCATTACTTAAATAGTGCCTCTAAAGATGTAGTATCTGTAGTTTTTTCTTCATTATTTGTTGAAGTTTCATTTCCATTTAATGGTGTTGTTCCTGCAATTTCGTTTAACTCAATAGTACATTGCGTTAGCATAGATGCAAGTCTTATATTTAGACCAGCTTTTCCTATTGCTTTTGATTTTTGGTCACTTGAAATAGTTACAATTGCCTTATCTTTTTCCCCTTGAGTTGTTGATTTTTCTATAATTACACTGTTGATTATTGCAGGTGATAATGCTCTTGAAACAAAAACTTCAGGAATTGCTGAATATTCAACGCAGTCAATGCTTTCTCCATTTAATTGCTTGCTAACAGCAGCTATTCTAACACCTTTTACTCCTACAACTGAACCAATTGCATCAATAGATGAATCAACTGAAGTTAAAGCAATTTTTGCTCTACTTCCTGGAATTCTTGCACTTGCTTCTATATTTACTCTTTCATCTTTAAGTTCCGGAACTTCAAGTTTTAAAAGAGCTTCTAAGAATTTTGGAGATGTTCTTGAAAGTTCAATTATTAACCCTAGAGATTTATCAATTGTAACACCTTTTACAACTGCTTTTAGGTTGTCTCCAACCTTAAAACTCTCACCTTTAATTCTATTTTTTCTAGGCAACATTCCCTTAACTTCACCAATTTCAACAAAAGTATTTTCGCTTCTATCAATTCTTGTTACACTTCCATTTATAACTTTTCCAATTTTTTCTTGATATTTACCCATTAAAGCTTGTTCTATGTTTCTTTGAAGTCTATATTCAAAATTACTATTTAAAATTGTTGCTGCATTTCTTCCCATATTTTCAAATTCTAATTCATATTCTAGGAAATCTCCTACTTCTAAATCTGGGTCAATTTCACAAGCTTCAGCAATACTAATAAAATTTTTGTTGTTAATTATGTTGTTGTATTCGTCTACCTCTAAACCACTTAATCTTACATCATCATTTAGTACAACTTCTATTTTTTGAAATAGCTTTAATTGTTTATTCTTTCTATCAATTTCAGCATCAAAAATCAAAGTCATATCTACCATTTTTTTTGCTGTTATTATTAAAGCCTCTTTTAAAGCTTCCTCTACTTCTGTTATTTTTAGTCCCTTTTCGTATGCAATAGAATCTAAAATATCAATTATTTTATCCATGTATTAACCTTTTTTTTGACATTGAATTGTAAAATGATTTTCAATGTAGTTGTTAGGCAAATATTATATCCAAAATTACTTTTATATCTCTTTAGTGAATTTAAAGCAACTTTTAGCTAAAATATTTGACTTATCATAATTTAAAATAAAAGGGTTAATAAAATGGAAGTACTACTTGCTAGAAAAGAGTTAAATGAAAAACCAAAGAAAGTTCAAGTTTCTAAGTTAATTGATGAACTAAAAGAAAAAGGCGAAAAAATATTTTACTTTGATAAAGAAAACTCTCACAAAGATATGATGGCTTTAGTTGATGCTTTTGAAGCAGAAGGCTTTAATGTTTATTTCAGAGAAGTTAGATATGGTTTAGCAGATGATGAATATATGTATGAGGTTCACTCTTTATAAGAGCAGGGTTTAATCATTTATGCAACAAACTAACGAAGAAAAAAAACTATTCATACAAACACTTGGCTGTCAAATGAATGATAATGACTCAACACATATTATTGCAGAGTTAAACAAACATAAAAACTACACAACTACACAAAACATTGAAGAAGCTGATTTAATTATTATTAACACTTGTTCGGTCAGAGAAAAGCCAGTTCAAAAACTTTTTTCTGAAATTGGTCAATTTAATGTGAAGAAAAAAGAGGGAGCCAAAATAGGTGTTTGTGGTTGTACTGCAAGTCATTTAGGAAAAGATATTATTAAAAGAGCTCCTTATGTAGACTTTGTATTAGGTGCAAGAAACATCTCAAAAATATCAAAAATTATTGATCAAAAAGGTGCGGTTGAAGTTGATATTAGTAATGATGATAGCAATTACGATTTTGCTAGAACTGAAACTTCAATATACAAAACATCTGTAAATATTTCAATTGGCTGCGATAAGCAGTGTACATACTGTATTGTTCCAGCAACAAGAGGCGAAGAGATCTCAATTCCTTCTGAAATGATAATAGAACAAATCAAAAAAGATGTTCAAAGAGGTGCAGTTGAAGTAATGCTTTTAGGGCAAAATGTAAATTCTTATGGAAGAAGATTTAGTGATAAAAGAGAAAAAACTACTTTTACAAAACTACTACAAGATATTTCAAAAATAGAAGGTCTTAAAAGAATAAGATTTACTTCCCCACACCCGTTACATATGGATGATGAATTTATTGAAGAGTTCGCAAATAACCCAAAAATCTCTAAATGTATCCACATGCCACTACAAAGCGGTTCGACAGCTATTTTAAAAGCTATGAAAAGAGGATATACTAAAGAGTGGTTTTTAAATAGAGCAGAAAAAATAAGAAAACTTGTACCAAATGTTAGAATTACTACAGACATTATTGTAGCCTTTCCAGGTGAAACACAAGAAGATTTTGAAGATACAATTGATGTTATAAATCAAGTGAAATTTAATCAAATTTTTAACTTTAAATACTCACCTAGACCAAACACTGAAGCTCTTAAACTAAAAGAATTAGAAATTGATGATGAAATAGGAAGCAATAGACTAACTCAAGTTATTGAATTACACAAAGAGCATCAAAGCGAACATATGAATTCTTATATTGGTCAAACGGTAGAAGTTTTATTTGAAAGTCTAAAACCAAATGGTGAGATCTCTGGATTCACAGATAATTATTGTCAAATATTTGTAAAAGGCAGTGATGAGCTTTTAGGAAAATTTATAAATGTTAAAATTACTAGTGCTACAAGAACTTCTTTAAAAGGTGAAGTGGTAAACTAAATGAAACACTTTTTAAATACTAAAATTCTGCCTTTTTTTTTACAAATTTTAGTACGAATCATCTACTTAACAAATAAAAAAGTTTTTCACCATCCAGCAAAACTAGAAGACGAAGTTTACATAGTTGCTTTTTGGCATGGTGAATTACTAATGCAACCATTTAATTATCAAAAACTAAAACCATATGGCAAAGTAAGCGCTATGATTAGTGACCACAGAGATGGTGAGTCTATTACAAAAACTGTAGAATTTTTAGGGATTCATTCAATTAGAGGTTCGAGCACAAGAGGTGGAACAAAAGCTTTAATAGCTGCAATAAAGGAGTTAAAAGGTGGTGATGATATAGCAATAACTCCTGATGGGCCAAAAGGTCCTAGACATTCTGTTGCTAATGGTATTGTAGCAATTTCTCAGAAAACAAATGCTAAGATACTACCATTTAATTGCAAACCAACAAAATATTGGCAATTTAACTCATGGGATAAATTTATTGTGCCAAAACCATTTGGAACAATAAACTTTTATATTGGTGAGCCCTTTAGTGTCAATGATTTGCAAATGGATACTGCAACTCAACTTGTAAAAGAAAAATTATTAGAAAATGCTATAAAATAAGAGGGAATTTATGTTTGATAAAAATTCTTTGTATGTAAGTGCTATCAGGTACTATAATCAATTAAAATTAGATTATAAACAACTATCAAACAACAATATTGTAAAAGCTGAACAATCATCTTTTTTGATTAATGAAAATATACTATCACAAGATGCAATTTATAAACTTAAAGCACTTGAACAAAATGAATCACAAACATATATTTCAACACTTTGTGATTGTATAGAGCAAAAAATAGTCTCTAAAGTATCAAAAAATGATGATTCATATAAAACAGTAAATCTTAATAGTGAATTCAATATTTCTTTAGAAAAAAGTGCATTATTTGAAACAAAATACTTTTTTGAAACTTGTGGAATAGATTATATCTACTCACCTTTTCATGTTCTAAATTTGCATTGTGAACAAAATCCTAGTTCTAACTCATTAGTTGGATTGGTTTTGAATAACTATTTATATATGCTTATTTTAAATGGTCACAATCAAATTGTTTATTCAAAAATAGAAACCTTAACCTCATTTGAAGAGATACAGAAATCTGATTTTTATGAAAATGAAATTTCTGGACAAAAATTGTTTGATGAAATTTACTATTTTGAAATTGAAAACATTATTAATACGGTTTTAAAAGAGTACTATGAAACAGGAAATAGTAATTCATTTATTGATAAAGTAACTATACTTCACATGATTAAACAACTTAGCGAAGAGCAAATAAATAGACTACATGAAGAACTATTAATAGAAGTAAATTATCACTCAATTTCTCTAGATGACTATATTTATGAATTAGCGAAGCAAGCACCAAAAGAACAAAAAAGTTTTATAAAACCAAGAAAAAAGGAAAAAAGTAAATTTTTGTTTTACACTTTAACGATTCTATCTTTACTTATAACTTTTAGTGCTTTTTACTTTTATAATTATATTACTCAAAAAAAAGTTACTACACAAAATGAAATTAAAGTTGAGTCTCAAAAGTTAAAACAAGAAGAAGAAAAACAAAACATGGTTCCTGTAAAGTACGAGTTACCAAATCATATTCAACAAAATAACAATGTTAAAAATCAATTTTTATCTATCTTTGAGACCATTCCATATAGTGTAGTTTTAGAAGAATTAGAACTAAACGAAACTACTTCTACATTAAAAATATTTTTATTAGAAAATGATGTTTACATAAAAGATATTCAACCTAAACTATCAAAATACTATAAAATATCTAATATAAATTTTGAAAATAGCCAAATTTCAAAAGCACTTAAAGCAACTATTCAAAATAGTGAGCCTAAACTTAATGTTACTGAAAGTATTGCTTTACCAAATTATACTAGTAATGGATTTTTACCGAAACTTCAAATAGAAGGTATCATAAACCCTATTTTAGGTCAAAATGCAGTTGCAATATTTAAAGAAGATAAAAAAGGTGAAATTTCAGTATTTAGCTATACTGTAACGCTAATTCACAAAGAGCCAAAAGAATTTTTTGAAATAATTGATAAGCTAAATAAAGAGTTATATTCTATTAATATTGTATACCCTGTAAAAATGAAAAAATTGCCTCAAGGCTTAGAGACAACTTTTACTTTACAGTTTAATCAAAATAACTAATAAGTGCTTTAAGAAATATTCTAAAAGCACTTTTTGATTTTACAAAGCTACTCTTGAGAATACATCTAAATTTTCTAACGCGGTAAAATCACCTATTTTATACTGCTCTACTGCAACTCTTCCTATCATTGCAGCATTGTCCGAACAATATTTTAATTCACTTAAATATAGTTTTGCACCATGTAATTTACATAACTCTTCAAGTTGTGTTCGCAAATATATATTTGCACTTGCCCCTCCTACTATTGCAAAATGCTTTGGAGGATTTAGTTTAAAAAGTTTTTTCATCTTTTGCATAATATGTGCAACTGCAGCTTTTT
>CAYJFN010000041.1:0-10497 GCA_964369325.1 uncultured Arcobacteraceae bacterium | reverse complement strand
TGTGGTGGAGCAAAAATTTATCTAAAAAGAGAAGATTTAAATCATACTGGTTCTCATAAATTAAATCACTGTATGGCGGAAGTAATTTTAGCAAAACATTTAGGAAAGAAAAAAGTAATTGCTGAAACTGGTGCTGGACAGCATGGAGTTGCACTTGCTACAGCCGCAGCTTATTTTGGGTTAGAGTGTGAAATTCATATGGGTGAAGTTGATATACAAAAAGAGCATCCAAATGTTGTAAGAATGAAAATATTAGGCGCAAAAGTTGTTCCTGTAACACATGGTTTAAAAACACTAAAAGAAGCAGTTGATAGTGCTTTTGAAAGTTATATTAGTGATTTTGAAAATTCACTTTACTGCATTGGCTCTGTTGTTGGTCCACATCCATTCCCACTTATGGTTAGAGACTTTCAAAGTGTAATTTCTATAGAAGCAAAGGAGCAGTTTTTAGAACACGAAAATGCCCTTCCAGACAATGTAGTTGCTTGTGTTGGTGGAGGAAGTAATGCTATGGGAATTTTTGCACACTTCATAGACAATAATGAAGTAAATCTTTTTGGAGTTGAACCAACAGGAAAAGGTGATAAAATTGGAGAACATAGCGCTAGTTTAACTTATGGAAGTGAAGGAATTATGCACGGATTTAATTCAATTATGTTAAAAGATGAGCAAGGCAATCCTGCTCCTGTTCACTCTATTGGAAGTGGAATTGATTATCCAAGCGTTGGGCCTGAGCATGCATATCTAAATGATATTAAAAGAACAAAAGTTGGTCATTGTAATGATAATGAAGCAATTGATGCTTTTTATAAACTTTCACAACTTGAAGGAATAATACCTGCCCTTGAATCATCTCATGCAGTTGGATTTGCAATAAAACTAGCAAAAACCCTTCCTAGTGATAAAACTATTTTAGTTAATCTAAGTGGTAGAGGCGATAAAGATATCGACTTTGTAGTCGAAAACTTTCCTGTTCCTAACGCTAAATTCTAATTTTAACAAACTTAAACTATTTGCAATTTTTTGCAAGTAGTTTATTCTTACAATAAATTTATTTATTTTTTACACAATTCACAACTAATTTTTAATAATTAAAATATTTATAAATAATTTAGACATAAAATTATTTATAAAGTTTTAAAATAGTAAACTATGTAACAATTATTTTTCAAGGTATAAAATGAATTTAAAAATAAAACAAATGGGCGATTATCAAACAAATTGCTATATTATTACAATTAACAACAAAGATTTTATTATTGATCCAGGTGTTGGCGCAACAAATTGGGTTATTCAAAATACAACAAATCCTATTGCAATATTAAATACACACGGTCATTTTGACCATGTTTGGAGTAACAACGAATTAAAAAACAAGTTAAATGTCAAAATATATTGTCCAAAAGATGATGTATTTATGCTTACAGATGATATTTATAATATTGGTTTACCAACTAGTAATCCTGATGTCTATGTAGAACCAAATCAAGAGTTTGATTTTGATGAAGTAAAAATAAAATTCCACCATTTTGCTGGACACACACCTGGTTGTAGTGCAATAGAAATTCAAAACAACCTCTTTTCTGGTGATTTTATATTTAGTGGAACGATTGGAAGAGTTGATTTTCCATACTCAAGTTCTATTGATATGAAAAAAAGTATTGAAAAAATTCTATCTTGGAATAATGATATAGTTATATATCCTGGACATGGAGAAAAAACTACTTTGTTTAAAGAAAAATTATCTTTAGAAAAATGGTTAAACTACCTATAATATGCTAGTTGTGCT
Organism: uncultured Arcobacteraceae bacterium; assembly: GCA_964369325.1. GTDB lineage: Bacteria > Campylobacterota > Campylobacteria > Campylobacterales > Arcobacteraceae > Marinarcus. The sequence continues at coordinate 8,708 of CAYJFN010000041.1, read as the reverse complement.
TTTTTAAGCTTGTTTATTGTAAAATAATACCTATTTTGCCTAGGAAAAGAGAATTTGAAGAAAAAAATAATTTTACAACTTTTTTTAATTATAGTAGTTTTATCACTGATCATAGATATTATTATTGCATATAACTTTAGACAAAACGGTATTAGCGTAGCTGTTAGAACTGCAAAATCTATTAGTGAGGTTATAAAAGTTGGCTTAACTTCACATGCTATTAATGAAAATATGCATCAAAAAGATATTTTTATAAACTCAGTAAATGATATGCCTGAAATAGACAATATAAAAATTACTCCTTCAAAAGCAGTTTCTAATGAATATCAAACTCTTTTCACTCCTAATGAAATAGAAAAAGAAGTTTTAACTTCGGGAAAAATGAAATATTTTATTGAAGAAAATTTATTTGATAGTAATGCAGTTCTAAAAATAAGCATCCCCTTTAAAGCTAAACGAGAAAATAATTGTATTTCTTGCCATAATGTACAATATGGTGAAGTTTTAGGTGTTATGTCTTTTGATATGAATATTTCCGACATTAAAAACTCAAGTTTTGCACTTATTTTATTAATATTTTTTGTTACTTTGCTTGCAATTATTTTGGGTACATTAATTGCATCAAATATCTTAAATCCATATGCAAAAATCTTACAAAGAATATCTATAAGTATCAAACATGCTATAAATGGAAATTTTATTACAATAAAAAAACCAAATAAAATAGAACAAGACTTAAATGAGTTTATAGATAATTATAATACGTTAGTTATAAATTACAAAGATACTTTTGATGATATTGACAAAAAACTAAAAGATTTCATTGTCCATACTCCACAACAAGATTTACTTTCACCTCTTGAAGAATCAAAACAAATAATTGATAGTTTATCAAATCTATTTAAGTTTAAAAAAGAAATAGAAAAAGTTTCAGCAAAAGAAGATGTCATAAATAAACTAATAGATATTATACAAACTGAATTTGGTCAAAAAAACTTTACTATTTTTGAAATTGATAATGAAAAAAATACAAGAAAAGTTATAAATCAAATAGGAAATCCAGCTTTTTGTTCTTGTTCATCTATAACAAATTTAAAAAATTGCAAAGGCTTAAAAATCCAAAGCGACACATTTACTAAAAATTTTAAAAGCGATTGCCCTTGCTTTTCATATGATAAACTTTTTCACTTTTGTACTAGTGTAAATATTAATGACAAAACAAGAATTTCAATAAATTTTGTAGTTGAAACAATTGAAGAGTTTGAAGCTTTAAAAACAAATATGCCATTTATAAAAAATTATCTTCAAGAAGCTACGCCATCAATTAAGATAATTGATTTATTAAAAGAGTTAAAAGAATCTGCTTTTAAAGATAGTTTAACAGGTCTTTACAATAGAAAATACTTGAATGAATATATTAAAACTGCACTCCCTCAAACACTAAGAGAGAATAAAAAATTGGCTATTTTAATGATAGATATCGATCACTTTAAGTCAATTAATGATAAATATGGGCATAATGTTGGAGATATTGTTCTAAAACAAATATCTAATGTTTTACATGAAAATATAAGAGAATCAGATTTACTTGCAAGATTTGGAGGCGAAGAGTTTATTGTTATATTAAATAATATAGGAAATATTCAAGGAGCTTTAAAAGTTGCAAATAAAATCAATAAACAAGCAGAACAATACAATATTTATATTAATGAAGAAGAAGGTTCATTTAAAAGAACAATAAGCATTGGTGTCGCAATGTTTCCTGATAATGGTGATACATTTGATAATGTTCTAAAAAATGCTGATATTGCTTTATATAAAGCAAAAAGAAATGGTAGAAATCAAGTAGTTTTATTTAATGAAGCTACAATCTAAATAAGGATTTAATTTGAATAATTTAATAATAAATAGTATTAAACAAATTCTTGAAACTAGTAACTTTAGTGGAGAAGCAAATAGCTATCTAAATTTTTATGAAGAACTAAAAGTGTTTAAAGAATCTAGTCTTATTTATAGTGAACTTCAAAAATGGTTTGAAGATATATTCAAAATTAAATTATTAGAAATTACTGTATATTCTAAATATCAAGATGAAGAAGAAATTATATTCCAATGTCTTTCAAATGAAGTTTGCAATAACGAATATCTACATAAACAATATGATATTGTAATTAATCCTTATTTAACTATTTACTTTAATATTTCTTGTAAATCTCAGGAACAATTTAATGATTTAAATAAACAAGATGAGCATATAAAAACATTTTTCTATATGGTTTCTCTTTTAATAAGCAGTATTTCATATCAAGAAATTGTAAAAAAATTAACTTTTAAAGATGCATTAACAAACACTTATAATAGAAAGTTTTTAATCGAACACCTAGGAAAGTTATTGCCTCTTAGTAAAAGAGAACTTAAAAACATATCATTTTTACTTGTTGGAATTGACCATTTTAAAGCTGTAGTTGATGAATTTAACTATGAAGTTGGAGATAAAGTCATCATCAATCTTTCAAATATTTTAAAAGAAAACATAAGAGAATCAGATATTCTTTGTAGATTAAATGGTGATGAGTTTTTAATTACTTTAGTAGGAACAAATGATAAAGATGATGCTTTATTAGTTGCTCAAAAATTAATTGACAGTTTTTCCAAAAGTGAAGTAGTGGTAAATGAACTAGGCCACACACTTAAAAAGACTATTTGTATAGGAATTACACACTATGATTTTGTAGAAGATGTTGATACAATTTTAAAAAATGCTGATATATCTTTAAACGAAGCAAAAAACTTAGGAAGAAGCAAATTTAAAGAGTATTTTCCAGAAGATGAAAGCTGTGTTGAACTATTTTAGTTCTTCTTTCTAGCTTTCATGTAAACTCTTTTTGGAGCTGGATATCCTTCAACAGTTTTACTATTATCATTTGGATCTAAAAAATCTTCTAAACTTTGATCAAATGACCACTTTGTTTTTCTTTGTTCTTCTGTAGTTGTTGTAGTAATTGCTAAAACTTCAAAATCTTCAAACCCTGCTCTATTTAACCAATTTTTTAAAGCATTAACAGTAGGAATAAAATAAATATTTGGGATTTTTGAGTATCTATCTTTTGGTGTTAATGTTATTTCATCTTCTCCATCAATCATAAATGTATCAATAATTATTTCTCCACCACTATTTAATCCTCTTGCTAATGATTTTAATGTTCCAACTGGGTCTGGTCTATGATATAAAACCCCTAGCATAAATATAAAATCAAATTTATGATTATAAAATTCCAGATGCTCAACACCAAGTTTTTCATAAATAATATCAGATTTTAAAAAATGATTCACCATCTCAAATTGAAGCATTGTTAAAGGACTAGGATCAAACCCTATTAATCTTTTTGGCTTATCTTCTAGCATTCTAAACATATAGTAACCATTATTACATCCAATATCTGCAACAATTTTATCTTTTAAATTAAAATGTGGTCTTATAAGACTATACTTAATATTACTTTGCCATTCACTATCTATTTCTAGTCCAAAAAGTTTAAAAGGTCCCTTTCTCCAAGGAATCAAAGTTTTTGCAGTATCTAATAGTGTTTTATACTCTTCTTGAGATAAATCCTCATGTTTGCCAATTTCAAACCAGTCATTATTACCAATGTAAAGATTCTCTTTTTTTATCTCTATTAATTTTTTTAGTTGCTCATACAAAGGCTTAATATTTTTCCACTCTAAACACTCTTGTTTTCTTTTTTTAAGTTCTTCTAGTTTCATAGGGCGAATTATATAGATTATTAGATAAAACAACAATTATTTATCATTACAACAAAATAAAATAATCTCTTTGCTATACTTCCAAAACAAAATAGATTCTACACAAATATTTCACATATATTTTGATAGTATAATCTATTATTGAAAAAGAAAGGATGTTTCTTGAAAAAGGTAAGTGATATACTCTTTTCGTATTGGTTAATGGCAGTTTTACTTGTTATATTAGCCATTGGTGCAGGTGTTGCAACTTTTATTGAAAATGATTTTGGTACTTCTAGTGCAAGAGTCATGGTCTACAACCACATTTGGTATGAGATTGTTTTAGTTTTAACAATCATTAATATGTGTGGAATAATGGTTAAAACAAAAATGTGGAAAAAACCACCAAGGTTTTTATTGCATTTTGCGTTTGTAGTTATTCTATTGGGTGCTGGTATTACTAGATATGTTGGATATGAGGGAATCATACATATTAGAGAAGGACAAACTCAAAATGAGATGGTATCTCTTGAGCCTTATTTACAAGTAAATATTAGTCACAATGGCAATGTTTACTATCAAGAATTTCCTATTGAATTTTCTGCATTAGGTAATAATTTTGAATATAAAATTGCATTTGAAGATAAAACACTAATTTTAAAATATAAAAATTATGAGTTTAAAAAGCTAGCTCAAGGTACAAGTGGAATTTTATATCTAGATGCTACAATTGGTGATGAAACAAAAGAATATAAACTACCAGGACAAAGAGGACAACCTGGACTCGAGCGAGGTAATAAATTTGGAGACACGATTGTTTCAATAGTATATGGCTCGAAAAAATTATACCTTCCATTTAGTTTAAAATTGAGAGATTTCCAACTTGAAAGATACCCAGGAAGTATGTCTCCATCTTCTTATGCCTCTGAAGTTACAGTAATTAAAGAAAATGAAGAACCATACGATTATAGGATTTTTATGAATAACACTCTAAACGAAGGAAACTTCTTGTTTTTCCAAAGTTCATACGATGAAGATGAAAAAGGAACAATCCTTTCAGTAAACAATGACCCAGGAAAATGGCCTACTTATTTTGGATATTTTTTACTAACTGTTGGTCTTGTTTTAAATCTTTTTGATAGAAAAAGCAGATTCTGGAAATTAAGTAGATACTTGAAAGAGAAAAATATTGCTTCATTTATTTTAGCAATTACTCTTTTATCTTCAACAAATATGATTGCACAAGAGTATAGTAATTTTGAAGAGTATGCAAAAGAGTATCAAGCTGCATCTAAAGAGACAGCTAAAAAGCTTTCACATCTAGCAGTTCAAACTGCTCAAGGAAGAATGAAGCCATTAGGTTCATTTAATAAACAAATTATTAACAAAATAACTGGTAAAAATGAGATACTTGGAATGGACTATAACCAAATGGTTTTAGGAATGATGACAAGACCTGATTATTGGAGAACAGTTGATATTATTAAAATCAAAACTCCAAAACTAAAACAGTTATTAGGAGTACCTGAAGAACAAAAATATATTGCTTTTGAAGATGTATTCAAAAATGATAAGTATGTTTTAATGGATCAAATAAATGAAGCAAGTAGAATTAATCCAAATATAAGAGGTACTTTTGAAAAGGATTTAATTCAAGTAGATGAAAGATTAAATATTATGTACTATATATTTAGTGGTGATTTGCTTAGAATTTTTCCTTCTATAGATAGTAAAGATAATGCTTGGTTTACTCCAATTGCTGCATATAAAGAGTTCAAAGGTGATAGTAAAGTTGCAATTGAAACTATGATAAAAGGTCTTATTACTTCAGTTATAAACGAAGACTGGAAAATGGCAAATCAATTTGTTGACCATATTGCAACATATCAAGAAAGAATTGGTGCAAAAGTAATTCCAAGTAAAGAGCAAATTGAAAATGAGTTACTCTTTGATGAAATAGATGTATTTCCTAAGCTAACACTTGCTTATGTTTTTTCTGGATTTATTCTATTTTTTATAGCTTTTGCATCTGTATTTAATGATAAATTAAAATCAAGAATTATTACATATGTTTTCTTTGCTCTTTTAGCTGTTTTATTTTCAATTCATACATTTGGTATGGGGCTTAGATGGTATGTAAGTGGACATGCTCCTTGGAGTGATACATATGAATCATTGTTATATGTTTCATGGTCAGCTATTTTTGCAGGTGTTGTTTTCTTTAGAAAATCACTTCTAGCACTAAGTGCTGCTGTTATTGTTGCAGGTATTTTTATGTTTACTGCACACTTAAGTCATATTGATCCGCAAATTACAAATTTAGTTCCTGTATTAAAGTCTTATTGGCTTACAATCCACGTTTCTATATTAACTGGTTCTTATGGTTTCTTAGGTCTTAGTGCAATCTTAGGATATATGGCAATGCTTTTATTTATACTAAGAACACCAAAAAGAAAAAATATTGATGAAACAATCAAACAAATAACTGCTATTAGTGAAGTGTCTTTAATTATTGCTCTTGCTTGTTTAACTATTGGAAACTTCTTAGGTGGAGTTTGGGCAAACGAGTCTTGGGGAAGATATTGGGGATGGGACCCTAAAGAAACATGGTGTTATGTTGCTATTGTAACTTATGTTTTAGTATTACACTTAAGATTTATCAAACCATTTAATAATGCGTTTACATTCAATGTTGCAGCACTATTATCATTTGCTACGATTTTAATGACATACTTTGGAGTTAACTTCTACTTATCTGGAATGCACTCATATGCAACAGGAGACCCTGTGCCAATCCCAACATGGGCTTATGTACTTACAGTTTTAGTTTTAGTAACAATCGCTATTGCTTACAGAAAACGTGACTTAAAAAATGAAGATTTCTAAATCTTTTAAATAGGGGCAACTTTGCCCCTACCCTAACCTCTCAAATTTCCACAATTAACTTATAATTTTTTACAATCAATTTGATATAATTATCACAAATTTACAAGGAAATGTATGAACGATATTATAGATATTTTCAAAGAGTTATCAAAAGTTTCAAGATGTTCAGGTACACACCAGCCATTTATAAAATATATTCAAGGGTTTGCTTTAAAATACGATTATGAATGTTTAGTTGATAAAACTAATAACATTTTATGTAAAAAACAAAACTCACAAGCAAAACTTTGTATTCAAAACCATTATGATATTGTTTGTTTAATAGATGGTACTATTCCCGAAATCATAGAAGAAAATGGCTATTTAAGAGCAAAAGACTCAACACTAGGAGCTGACAATGGCATTGGCTGTGCTTATATGCTAAGCCTTATGAAGAAAGGATATGATTGTGAATATCTTTTTACAAGTGATGAAGAAATAGGTCTTATTGGAGCAAATGATATAAGCTTTGAACTACAATCTTCATATTTATTAAATGTTGATAGTGAAGAAGAAGGCAAAATCTGTATAGGTTGTGCAGGTGGAGTTGATATTTTTGGCAAAATTTCTAGTAAAAAAATTGTTCCAAATGATAAAAATTACAAACTTTTTGAAATAAGCATAGAAAATCTTATAGGTGGACATAGTGGTGTAAATATAGATGAAAATAGACCAAATGCAATTAAATTAGTCGCTCAAAGTATAAAAGAAGCAGATGCCAAACTTCTTGATTTTAATGGAGGTGAAAGAATCAATTCAATACCTTCTAATTCAAAAGCAATTGTTGCTTCTTTAAGTGAACCCAAAAAAACACATGAAAATATGCAGATAAAACAAATTGATACTAAAAGTGAACACTTAAGTGTACTAGATGATAAAATCACAAATTTTATATATGCTTTTGCACATGGTGTCAGAAGCTTTGATAAAGAGTTAAATAGTGTAATAACTTCTATAAACCTAGCAAAAATCCAAACAAATATAGATGAAGTTTTAATTGAATTAAGTGCTAGATCAATGGATAATGATGAACTAAAAATTATAGAAAATCAAACTTGCAGCATGCTTGAAGATTATGGTTTTGAAACAACTTCAAATGGTAAATACCCAGCTTGGAAACCACAAATAAATGAGTTTACAAATACAATTTTAGAAATTTACAAAAAATATGATAAAAATGCATCTTTATATAGTATTCATGCAGGACTTGAAACTGCTTTGTTTCAGAAAAAATATTCAAACCTAAAAGCTGCTTCAATTGGACCAAATATTTACAATCCTCACTCTAAAAATGAAAAAGTGCAGGTACAATCTGTAGAAAATATTTACAATATTATTTTAGAAATTGTTAAAAAAGTTGGTTAAATGACATTTACAGGATTTAAACAAGAAGCGGTTGAATTTTTAAAACAAATTGAAAACAATAACAATAAAATTTGGTTTGAAAGCAATCGCCACCTTTGGGAAGAACATATTTTAAAACCAAATATTGCTTATGTGGAAGAAATGGGAGAGCATCTAATAGCTCTTGCCCCTTTTATAAAAGCTCTTCCAAAAGTATCTGGCTCACTTTTTCGTATCTATAGAGATACTAGATTTAGCCATGACAAAACTCCAATAAAAACAAAAATTGGAATTATGTTTTGGCAAGGTACTGCTCACCGTATGCAATGCCCAAGCTTTTATATGCAGTATACAAAAGAAGAGGTTTTTATAGCTACTGGTATTAGAAGTTTTAAGCCACCACTACTTAAAAAGTATAGAGAATTTATTCAAATAGAGAAAAACGCAAAAGCTTTGCATGAGATTTTACAAAAACTACAACAAAATGGTGTAAAAGTAAAAGAGCCTTCTTTTAAAAGAGTTCCAAAACCTTTTGACAAAGAGGACAAATATGCTTATCTAAGCCTTTTTAATGGGTTGTTTGTTTATACAACTTTTAAACCAAATAAGACTTTTTTTAGTACTAAAATCATAAATAAAAATTACAAATTTTATGAAGAGACTTTAGAACTATTTGAGTGGCTTTATGAGATGAT
>CAYJFN010000040.1:0-10552 GCA_964369325.1 uncultured Arcobacteraceae bacterium | reverse complement strand
GACCAAATTGATAGTATATGTGTGATGTTACAAAACTTAGGTGTTACAAAAATAAATCACTGGGATGCTAGAAAAAAATCTTCAGCTCCTAAAAAGAAAATACCTCAAGATACAAATTGTATTATAATGTTAACTTCATTTTTAAATCATAATGTTATGTATAAGTATAAAACTGAAGCTAAAAAACAAAACATTCCTTTTATTTGTGCTAAAAGAAGTGCTGCTTGTGTTTATGATGAGTATGTAAAAATTATGGGAATAAAAAATTGTAGCGAATGTTATGCAAATGGAAAATGTAAAAAGTGTTAAGTATTAAGGATAGCCTTAATACTTTTTATTTGCAATCTGAGCAAGTTCCATAAAGTTGCATTGAATGACTTGAAACTTTAAAACCATTCTTTTTAGCAATATTCTCTTGTCTTTTTTCTATTTCTTCATCTACAAATTCTATAATTTTTCCACAAGTTGTACAAATAAGATGATCGTGATGCGATTTTGAATTACTTTCGTACTTTTTACCCTCAACTCCAAATGTAATTGAAGTAATTAAATTCACTTCTTCTAAAAATCCTAATGCTCTATAAACTGTTGCAATTCCAATGTTTGAATCTGGCTCTTCTACTTTTATTAAATTATATATTTCTTCTGCTGTTAAATGATTTTCAGCATGCATTAAAACTCTTAAAACAATCTCTCTTTGTTCTGTATATTTAAGCCCCTTCTGCTTTACTATCTTTCTTAATTCATCTACTGCATTTTGGGTATCTACCATTAGTTCACCTTAAAATTATTTGTAAAAGTATATCAAAATTAGCTAAAAATAGCGATTATAAATACTTTAAAAATTAAAATAATTATAAATTATAATTATTTTAATTCAAAATTTGTTGTTAAAATTTTTTCTTTGTCTGTTACTTTAAAAGTCCAAACACCTTTTGTTCTACCTTCTAAGTATCTAAAATCATATGCAGAGCCATGACCAGCAGGTGCAATAATATCTCTTTGTCTTGTTACTTCATTTTTTGGATTTATCCATTCAAAAAGTAGCTTTTTGTCTTCAAGTTCTCTTGGGAACATATATTTGCAAATTATTGAGTTTTCATCTTTTAAAATAAGACAATCAACTCTTTGTTCATTTTCTACATAAAAAGAGGTTGCGACATCTTCTGTTGCATAAGAAAATGATGCAGTTATAAATAACAAATAAAATAACTTTTTAATCATAATAGCTCCTTTTATAAGTTTAAAAACATTACTATTATCAAGCTTTATAAAAGATTAATTCCAAGAATGTATCACTTTTATATTGTATACTTTTCCCAAATAGTAGCATTTTTTAGAGTTGCTCTATTTTTTAAAACTTCAAAAGGTTGATATCTTAATTTATATCCCATACTTAAATGATTTTGTATCCAATATCCTAAATAAATATATGGAATATTTAGCTCTTTTGCTACTTTAATTTGAGCCAATACTGAAAATCTTCCAATTGATAGCTTTTCATAATCATGGTCATAGTAGCAATAAATTGAAGATATTGCTTCAGGTAGAATATCTGTAAGTGCTACACCTATTAATTTATCATCTTTTACATACAAAAACTCTTTTGCAAAATCTGCCTTACCTTCTATGTATGAACGCTGATAATCTACAGGTGATATTGGCTCATATGCCCACCCTTTTTTCTCTTGCATTGTGTAGTGATATTTATCATACAAAGTTAAGTGATCTTGTGAAATTGTAGGCGGTTGAATATATAAATTTGTATCTTTATTTTTATTTAAAATACGCTTATCTGATTTTGAAAATTTGTAGTTTTTAACATCTATTCTAATAGAAATACATTTTGTACAAGTTTTACACTCTGGAACAAAATGCATTTTTCCAAATCTCCGCCAACCATGTTCTAGCATATTTAAATATTCTTGAGGCGAACACTCACTCATATACTTATAGCGAATATCAGATATTTCATTTTCAAAATATGAACACTCTTTATTCTCTTCTATAAATTCAACTTCTTCTTTCATTAAATACAACTACTCATTTATTTTTTCTTTAATCTCTTTTGCAAGATTTGAAATTTTTGAAATTTTTTCATTATAGCTTATACTATCATCAAGAAGGTGCTTTACAAAAGCAGAACCTACAATTACTCCATCTACATCTTTTGCTTTTTGCTTAGCGCTATTTTCATCAACACCAAACCCAATATAAATTGGTGTTTTAGAATACTCTCTTATATCCGTTATTATTTGTGATAAATCTTCATCTCTTCCACTTCCTGTAATACCTGCATATGCAACTAAATAGATAAATTTTTGTGCATCTTTTACAACCTCTTGAACTCTTTTTTTAGGTGTTGTTGGAGCAACAAAAGTAATAAGTGATTGATTATTTGTCTGGAATATATCTTTATAAATTCTTGATTCTTCATAAGATAAATCTGGAATAATAGCGCCTTTAATCCCTAAAGAATCCGCCTTTTGTAAAATTTCTTGCATTCCATAGTGGTAAAAAGTATTAAAATACCCCATCCATAAAGTATCTATTTTAGATGAAATTGCTTTTGACACTTCAAATAAATCATCTATTTTAAAACCATTTTGTAAACTCTTTAAATTTGCTTTTTCTATAACTGGACCATCTGCAACTGGGTCTGAAAAAGGAACTCCCAATTCTAAAATATCAACACCATTTTCAGCCATACTTAAACACAAATCAATAGTAAAACTGCTGCTTGGAAATGAAGTTGTAATATATCCTACTAGTTTTTTCAATTTTCTATCCTAAATTTTAATAAAACGATTCTATCTAAATTCTTATCAAATTACTCTTTGTTTGTTTTTATGGCATTTTTGCAAAGTAAAAAAGAAAATATTTGATATAATAAGCCAAAAATATGAGGGAGATTTTATAATGAGTATTACTAATAATGAACAATATAAACAAAAGCTTACAATCTCAAAAATTAAAAAATCTAAAAATGTAAAAAAACTTACAATGATAACTGCATATGATGCTTTATTTGCAAAACTATTTGAAAATGAAGTAGATATGATTTTAGTTGGAGATAGTCTAAATATGTCTTTTGCAGGAAAACCTGATACTTTAAGTGCAACGTTAGAGCAAATGATTTACCACTCAAATGCAGTATGTGCAGGAGCACCAAATGCTTTTGTAATTTGTGATATGCCATTTGGAAGTTATATTAATGAAAAAGAGGCTTTAAAAAACTGTATTCAAGTATATTCACAAACAAATGTAGCTGCTGTTAAAATAGAAGGTGGACAAGACAGAGCACATATAGTAAAACATCTTACATCAAACTCAATAGCAGTTGTTGGACATATTGGACTAATGCCTCAATATGTAAGAAGTGAAGGTGGATATATTGTAAGAGGAAAGACTTCACAAGATATAGAACAACTCATTTGTGATGCTAAAGCTATAGAAGCTGCGGGAGCATTTTGTATTGTTTTAGAAGGTGTTAAAACAGAAGCTGCAATTGAAATTACAAAAGCTGTAAATGTACCTGTCATTGGTATTGGAGCAGGAAATGTAACAGATGGTCAAGTATTGGTTTGGTCAGATATGTTAGGATTTTTTGAAGCTTTTAAGCCTAAGTTTGTAAGAAGATATTTAGATGGTGCAAATATTGTAAGACAAGCTGTTCAAAGTTATTGTAAAGATGTTGAAAATGGTATTTTCCCTGATAATGAAAAAGAGGGTTATTAAATAAATGGAAAGAGTTGTTGAAGTAGAACAAATCTCGTTTGATGAAAACAATCAAGAAGCAAATCTTAGACCATCTTCTTGGAATGATTATATAGGTCAAGAAAAAATTAAAAAAAATCTTCGTGTTTTTATAGATGCAAGTAAAAAAAGAAATGAAGCACTTGATCATATACTATTTTATGGACCTCCTGGACTAGGAAAAACTACTCTTAGTTATTTAATAAGCAATGAAATGAATAGCAATATTAAAATAACAGCAGGACCTATGATAGAAAAAAGTGGTGATTTAGCTGCAATTTTAACTAACCTTGAAGAGGGAGATATTTTATTTATTGATGAAATTCATAGACTTAGCCCTGCTGTTGAAGAGATACTTTATCCTGCAATGGAGGATTATAGGCTTGATATTATAATTGGCTCAGGACCTGCAGCGCAAACAGTTAAAATTGATCTTCCAAGATTTACTCTTATTGGGGCAACTACAAGAGCTGGAATGTTATCAAACCCTTTAAGAGAAAGATTTGGAATGCACTTTAGAATGCAGTTTTACACACATGAGGAGTTAGCAAAAATTGTACAAAAAGCTTCAGTAAAACTAGAAAAATTTTGTGAAGATGACGCAAGTTTAGAAATAGCTAGAAGAAGCAGAGGAACTCCTAGAGTTGCTTTAAGACTTTTAAGAAGAGTAAGAGATTTTGCAGAAGTAGAAAATGAAAAAACTATTCTTTTAAAAAGATGTAAATTTGCCTTAGATGAACTTGGAATTAATGACAAAGGCTTTGATGAGATGGATTTAAATTTACTTGAACTACTTATCTCAAATAAAGGCAAGCCCATGGGACTTTCAACAATTGCTGCAGCACTTAGCGAAGATGAAGGCACAATTGAAGATGCTATTGAGCCATATTTATTAGCAAATGGTTACATAGAAAGAACTGCTAGAGGAAGAGTTGCTAGTATAAAGAGTTATGAGCTATTTAGGCTATCTGCACCAACAAAACAAACAGAAGGACAACTTTTTTGAAACCACAATACTTTTTATTAACTATTGCTGCAGTTGTATTATATTTTCTTTCAGATTTATTTGAGCCATTTTTAAAAGCTATTTTAGTAGCTATTTTATTAGTTGTTGCAACAAATAGTTTTCATACACTAATTTTTTCAAAGCTAAAAAATAGATTTCTTAGCTCATTTTTTGTAACACTTTTTTTGGGAGCTGTATTTTTTACTCCTCTTTTGTATTTCATTTTCTCTTTTGTAAATTATACTACTCAAATTGATCAAAATACATTAGTTGGAATTTATGACTATGTTTTAAATAGTGTAAAAAATCTTCCAAGTCAATATGACTTTATAAAAAATTATTTACAACAATTTTTAGAGCAAATTGATATTGCCCTTATTTTTAATAATACTATCTCTTTTGGAGCCTTATTGGGTAAAAATTCTGCAAAATTTATGATTGATATATTTTTTATTCTTACATTTTATTTTTTCATGAACTTGTATAGTAAAGAGTTTATTGGTTTTATTTTTGACTTAGTTCCACTTAGCAATGAAGATAAACATTCATTATTTTTTGAATCTTCAAGTGTTATGAGTGTCGTTTTGTATTCTATTTTAGCGAATGCTATTTTTCAAGGATTTTTATTTGGTATTTTTATAAACTTCTTTGGATATGATGGAATATTTTTCGGAGCATTATATGGATTTGCTTCTCTTATTCCAATTATAGGTGGGGCTTTGATGTGGTTGCCAATATCAATTTATGAAATATATCAAGGCTCAACTTCAAGTGCTATTTATATTTCTGTTTATTCTATTCTTGTTATATCTGTAGTTGCAGATACTTTTATAAAACCTATGATTATTAAATATATAAATAAAAAAGTTGTAAAAACGCCAACTGCTGTTAATGAACTACTTATATTTTTCTCTATTATAGCAGGGCTTTCTACAATTGGTTTTTGGGGTATGATAATTGGACCTGCACTTATAACATTTTTTCTATCTATTATGCAGCTTTTAAAAAAGTATAATAAAAAAATAATTCCGGATAATTTGTAGAAGTGACTTTACTCACTTCTGCAATTTTGAAATATATTGAGCAAGTGCAATAATATCAGTTTCACTTAAACTAGAGACTTGACCAGCCATAATTTGCTTCATATTTTTTCCATAAGTACCATTTTGATACCCTTTTAGAGCATCTATTATTCTTTGTTCATCCCAACCAGCAATAAGTTCAGAGTTATTAAGAGCAGGTTTTTCTCCATTTTGCCCATGACAAACAGAACATTTTATATATAATTGCGCACCTTTATCTTGTGGTTGTACTGCTTTTGAAACGGCTTCTACTTTTTGCTGTACATCTTTAGCAACTACTTCAACTTCTTTTTTAACTTCTTCTACTTTTTTTGTGATATCTTCTTTAATTGTATCAATTGCCGGTATGCCTTGCTTGGTTGCTTCTTGTACTAATGTGTCTGTACTTTGCTTAACTTGTTCAACTATTTTGTTTGCTTCTTGTGTAACAATATCTAATATTCCAGAAGATTTTTCTTCATTTGAACCATCTTGATTTTGCGTATCACAACCTGTAAATAAAATAGTTGTTAAAATAATTGAACTAAATAGCACTTTTTTCACTTATCTTCCTTTGAAATTTTTGTATATTTAAATTTAAACTCATCTTTTATAAAATCAATTTGAACTAATCCACCATTTTTTAGCTTTCCAAACAAAATCTCATCTGTTAATTTATTTTTTATTTGTTCAGAGATTACTCTATTTAGTGGTCTTGCACCCATTTGTTTGTCATATCCTAGTCTTGCTAGTTCTTTTTTAGCTTTTATTGTTAGTTCAATTTTAATATTTTTATCATTTATTTGCTCTTGTAAATCGTTAATAAATTTTGTAACTATATTTGAAACAATTTCTAGGCTAAGTGGTGTAAAATTTATTGTTGAATCAAGTCTATTTCTAAATTCTGGAGCAAAAAACTTTTTAACTGCTTTATCTTCATTTAGTTGAGAGTTTTTTGCAAATCCCATAACACTAGCATCGCTTGTTCCTAAATTTGAAGTCATAATTAATATAACATTTTGAAAGTCTGCTTTGTTTCCATTGTTGTCTGTTAATTCAGCATTATCCATAACTTGCAATAGTATGCTCATTAAATCTGGGTGTGCTTTTTCAATTTCATCTAAAAGTAGTACACAATGAGGATGTTTTCTAATAGCTTCAGTTAATAGCCCACCCTTTTCAAATCCCACATATCCAGCAGGTGCTCCAATAAGCCTTGAAATAGTGTGTGCTTCCATATATTCACTCATGTCAAATCTTTCAAAATGAATTGAAAGTTGATTTGACAACTCTTTTGCAACTTCTGTTTTTCCAACTCCTGTAGGACCAGTGAAAAGAAAACTTCCTATTGGTTTTTTGTCACTTCCTAGTCCTGCTTTGTTTATCTTAATTGCTTGAACAATTTTTGATATAGCTTCATCTTGACCAAAAATTCTTTTTTGCATATTTTTTTCTAAAGATTTTAATAAACCTAAATCAGATTTTGTTGCTGATTTTGGTGGAATATGAGCCATTTTTGAAATTGTAAGTTCAATGTCTTTTTGTGAAATTGTTGCTTTTTTTCCTTGCATCTCTAACTTTTTAGTAGCTGCAACCTCATCTATAACATCTATTGCACTATCAGGTAAAAATCTATCTTGAATAAATTTTTTACTAAGAGAAACTGCTGTTTTAATAGCACTTGGTGAATATTTTACATTATGGAACTCTTCGTATTTTTGTTTTAATCCATTTAAAATAGTAATTGCATCTTCTATATTTGGTTCATTAATATCTATTTTTGCAAACCTTCTACTTAATGCTTTATCACTACTAAAATCGTTTCTAAATTCTGCAAATGTTGTTGCACCTATACATCTTAGTTTTCCATTTGCTAAAAGTGGTTTTAAAATATTTGAAGCATCCATTGAACTACCACTTACACTTCCTGCACCTACTATTGTATGAATTTCATCAATAAATAAAATTGCATCTTCGATTTGACTAATTTCTTGTAGCATACTTTTAAATTTTTTCTCAAAATCCCCTCTATACTTAGTTCCTGCTAACATCGAACCCATATCCAAAGAATAAATCTTACAATTTTCTAAACTTTTTGGCACTTTTTGTAAAGCAATTTCTAAAGCCAACCCTTCAGCAATAGCAGTTTTACCAACCCCTGGCTCACCTACTAACAAAGGATTGTTTTTCTTTCTTCTACTTAAAACTTCTATTACTCTTGAAATTTCATTGCTTCTTCCAATAACTGGGTCAATTTCACCTTTTAATGCTAGTTCTACTAATTCTGTAGAATTTTTTGCCAAGATGTCTTTGTCTTTATTTTTTTCTTTATTGCTATTTAAAGATGAATCTTCAAGCTCCTTATGTGAAATTTCTTCTAAAATATCAATTCTTTCAACACCTTGTTGTTTTAAAACAAATGTTGCGTATGAGTGTTCATTTTTTAAAATTGCTACAAACATATCTTCAATAGTAGCATCACCTTTTCCAGAACTTTGTGTGTGTGAAACCATATGCTCAATTGTATTTGTAACTAAAATTGTCTCCATTGGATCATCTTCTATATTTTCTGGTAAATGGGGTGTGTTTGAATCTATGTGATTTTTTATTTCATTATAAACCTCTGTTTTATTTAAACCCAAATCCTCAAATAATGTTTCTATAACTTCACTATTTAACAAAATTAAAAAAATATGCTCTAATGTTAAATACTCATGTTTACTTATTTTTGCATATGCAACTGCTTGTGAGAATACATCTCTTAACTCTTTACTAATCATCTTCTTACTCTTCTTCCATAACAGCTTTCAAAGGAAAACCTTGAGCTCTTGCCATATTTTTAACTTGTGTAACTTTTGTTGCAGCTATTTCATAAGTATAAATACCGCAAACTCCCTTCCCATTATTATGAATATTTAGTGTTATTACTGTTGCTTCATCTAGATTTTTTCTAAATACTTTCATTAAAATATCAATTACAAAATCCATTGTTGAATAGTCATCATTTAGCAAAACTACTTTATATTTTTTTGGTTCTTGAAGTTCTATATCATCATTTAATTCTATTTCTAATTCACTTGCCACTTATTAAAACCTTTTAGGATAAAATATCATTATTTTAAGATTATACCAAAAAAGTAATTACAATGACGACAAACCCAAATAAAGAGATTATTTTCATAACAGCCACAAACACAAATGTAGGAAAAACTTATGCTTGTAAAAAACTTCTGAAACATTATGCAAATCGAGGTTTAAAAGTTGGTTACTTCAAACCAATAGAAACAGGAGTTGTAAAAACTCCAGAAGATGGAACAGCTTTATTAAATTTAGCACAAGAACTAAACCAAGAATTTACAGTAAACATCAATGATGTAGTTCCTTATCAATTTGAACTTGCAGCAGCTCCTTTTGTTGCAAAAGGAAATAAAGAGATTAATATAGATTTTATAAAAGATAAAATGAACTACTTACTGAATTTTTGTGATATCTTAGTAATAGAAGGAGCTGGTGGGCTAATGGTTCCAATTTTAAAAGACTTTTTTATTATTGATTTAATTAAAGAACTAAAAGCAAAAACAATTTTAATATCTCCTAGTAATTTAGGAAGTATAAACGACACACTTCTTTCAATTAATGCTCTAAAAAGCTATAAAATAGAATTTGAATGGTATATAAATCTTTACAAAGACAAAGAAACTTTTAGTGAAGTTACACTTCCATTTTATGAGAGTTATTTTAAAGAGGTAAAATATTTAGCTACTTTATAGATATTTTTCTATATCTATATCATTGCTAAGAATAATTTGCTCTTTATTTAAAATAACAAACTCACTATTATTGTTAGTAATAATATCTAATTGAGCTTGTATTAAATCAATATCATTATTTGGTATAAAAATAAATTTACCCTCTTTTAATTTAAATGCTTTACCTAAAACATAGAGGTTAAATATTTTTCTATTTAACTCTTGTACAACTTCAGAAGATGAATCTTTAAAAGTGACTATAAGTGCTTTTTTGTTCAAATATAAATCATAACTCTCTTTAATTGCTGAGAATGTTCCAACTTTATTATTCACAGCTTCTATACCTGTATCACTTTTATAAATTGAACACATTACAAAAGTTTCATTGTTATGATGTATTTTCTCTCTTATTATTTCATACAATATAGGTCCATAATATTCTTGGCTTACTTCAAATGAATTACTAGATTCTAAAAATAGATTATCTCTTAAAATACACATAGAGTATTCACTACTTGAACAAATAATATCTTTTGGGTTAATCCCAACAAGTGAAGCACCAATTGTATTTATATGTGTTATATTATCAAAAACAACTACTCCTAAACTATTTCTTACTACTACCAATCTATCTTCTGTATTAATCATTCTTATAAATTGATTTTTCAAATTACAACTTCTACTTAAAAAAGAGTCTCTAAAGTTATCCCAACTTATGTCAAAATCGGTATTGTGAGTTAATTTTAGAATATCATGTTTTTTGAAAATATCATTAACCTTTTGGCTATAAATTGTATCATTAACATCAATATTGTGTTTAACATAGTCAAAAACCAAATCAAATAAATCCATTTGATTGTTTTTTTCTATTTGCTTAGATACTTTAAAATCATCTTGATTATATTTTGTCATTAGTTGTTCTATTGTGATTGGTTTTTCATAATAATATCCTTGTATAATTGCATCAGGATTTATCAGTT